>NZ_JBJMLX010000440.1:0-14407 GCF_045805085.1 Niastella sp. | reverse complement strand
ATGGGACAGTAAATACACCATTAACATCAATGCCCAAATGAATTACTGGCCGGCTGAAAAAACCAACCTGGCAGAACTGCATGAACCTTTTTTGCATATGGTTAAAGACATGTCGGAAGCGGGGCAGGAGACAGCCCGCATCATGTATGGCGCCAGGGGATGGATGGCGCATCACAATACGGATCTCTGGCGTATAACCGGTCCTGTTGACCCCATTTTCTGGGGAATATGGAGCGCAGGCGGAGCGTGGTGCAGCCAGCACCTGTGGGAACATTACCTGTATAGCGGCGATAAAAAGTTCCTCGCATCCGTGTACCCTATTCTGAAAGGCGCCGCCGCGTTTTATGTGGATTATTTAACAGAACATCCCAAATACCATTGGCTGGTGGTAAACCCCGGCACCTCTCCTGAAAATGCGCCGGCCGCACATGGCGGTTCTTCATTCGATGCGGGAACTACTATGGACAACCAGATCGTCTTCGACATCTTCAGTGCCACCATCAGGGCGGCGGAAATAGTACAAAAAGATGCGGCGTTTTCAGATACCCTGAAGCGGATGCGTAGCCGTTTGTCGCCCATGCATATAGGACAATACGGGCAATTGCAGGAATGGCTGGAAGACATCGATGATCCCAACGACCATCACCGTCATATCTCACACCTGTACGGTTTGTTCCCTTCCAATCAAATATCTCCGTACCGCACGCCGGCATTATACAGTGCAGCTAAAAACACGCTTTTGCAACGCGGAGATGTAAGTACCGGGTGGAGCATGGGCTGGAAAATAAACTGGTGGGCAAGAATGCTCGATGGCAATCATGCCTACACATTAATTCAGAATCAGCTAACGCCATTGGGCGTTAATAAGGAAGGAGGTGGCACCTATAACAACCTCTTCGATGCACATCCGCCTTTTCAGATCGATGGCAACTTTGGTTGTACCTCGGGCATTACCGAAATGCTGATGCAAAGCGCTGATGGTGCGGTGCATTTGTTGCCTGCATTTCCCGATGTATGGCAGGCAGGCAGCGTTAAAGGATTGCGCGCAAGAGGAGGTTTTGAAATACAGGATATGGAATGGAACAATGGGAAGCTGGTAAAACTGGTGATAAAGTCCAATATAGGCGGCTCTCTTCGTCTGCGTTCGCCCAATCCGCTGCAATTCACTAATGGTAAGGCCCTGACAAAAGCGACCGGGCCAAACAGGAATCCTTTTTATGGAACCGAAGAAACACCTGAACCCTTGTTGTCGCCACGGGCAACGGTAAATGTCCCTGAATTAAAAGAAACGTGGTTGTATGATATGCCAACAACAGCGGGCGCAATCGTTACACTTGTTGCTCAATAATAATAGTAAGTATATAGATCATAAAAAATGCTTGAATAGTAAAAATGAAATCATATAAAACAACTGGTACCGGTATCGCAATGGCAGCAGCCTTGTTTTTATCAATAAGCGGCTTTGCGCAAAAATTGCCTTATCAGAACCCAAACCTGCCTTCAGAAGAAAGGGCCAAAGATCTGATAGCCCGATTGACTTTGGAAGAAAAAGCCTCATTAATGTTCGATCAATCGCCGGCGATACCCAGGCTGGGCATAAAAAAATTCAATTGGTGGAGTGAGGCATTACATGGCCTGGCCAACAATGATAATGTTACCGTTTTTCCCGAACCAGTTGGCATGGCTGCTTCATTCGACGATTCGCTGGTATATAAAGTTTTTGATGCTACGTCAGATGAAGTACGTGCCAAATATCATGAGGCCATCCGAAGTGGAAAGGAAAACCGGCGTTTTCTCAGTCTTTCCGTTTGGACACCCAATGTCAACATCTTCCGCGATCCCCGCTGGGGCCGTGGCCAGGAAACCTATGGCGAAGATCCGTACCTCACTTCGCGGATGGGCGTAGCTGTAGTGAAGGGCCTGCAGGGCCCCGCCGATGCAAAATACCGCAAGCTCTTGGCCTGCGCCAAGCATTATGCCGTGCATTCTGGTCCTGAATGGAGCAGGCATACACTAAATCTTTACCAGGTAAGGCCCCGTGATCTGTACGAAACTTACCTGCCTGCATTTAAATCGCTGGTGATGGATGCCGATGTACGCGAGGTGATGTGTGCTTACCAGCGATTGGATGATGAGCCCTGTTGCGGCAACAACCGGTTGTTACAAACCATCCTGCGCGATAATTGGGGTTTTAAATATGTAGTGGTTTCCGATTGCGGCGCCATCACTGATTTTTTTACCAGCCATAAAGTATCGTCCGATGCCGTACATGCTTCTGCAAAAGGCGCTTTGGCAGGCACCGATGTAGAATGTGTATGGGAAGGCTATGCATTTAAAAGTCTGCCGGAGGCCGTATCGAGAGGATTGATCAGCGAAAAAGAGATCGACAAACACCTGCTGCGCGTGTTGACAGGGCGTTTCGATCTGGGCGATATGGATGATGATGCATTAGTTCCCTGGGCAGCCATTCCGATGACGATCGTCAATAATGAGGCGCATAGAAAGCTGGCCCTGGAGATGGCGCAGGAATCGATGACATTGCTTCAGAACAGGAATAATATCCTTCCTTTAAAAAAGACCGCAAAAAAAATAGCTGTCATTGGGCCTAATGCCGATAACGATCCTGTGCTTTGGGGAAACTATAACGGGAAGCCGGTTAGAACGATCGATATTCTCCATGGCATCCGATCTAAAATGCCGGACAACAGTGTGTTGTATGATAAGGCATGCGACCTGGTAGAGAACAAGGTAACGCAAAGCTATTTTTCACAATGTTCCATCGACGGTAAAAAAGGGTTTAAAGCCACGTACTGGAACAACCGCGAAATGACAGGTGATCGGGTTATTACCGAACAAATAGCCAATCCGTTAAAACTGACCACTGCCGGCCAACATGAATTTGCCTCGGGTGTTCAACTCGAAAATTTTTCAGCCTTGTATGAAACGGAGTTTGTTGCGGCCAGTACAGAAGAAATAGTGTTTAAGTGCGGGGCAACAGGTTCCATGCAATTGTATGTAAACGGAACAATGGTAAGAAGGACCAATAACTGGCGTACCCTGCTTTCAAGAGTTCCCTACAAAGTAGAGAGTGGCAAAAAATATAAAATAGAAGTACGGTTTGCCCAGTTGAATAACTGGCAGGCAAATATCGAATTTGATTTTGGTAAAGAAGTAGATATCGACTTTAGCGGCCTTATCAATAAACTCAAAGGAATTGATGAAGTTGTATTTGTCGGCGGCCTTTCTACCTTACTGGAAGGGGAGGAAATGCCCGTATCGTATCCCGGGTTTAAAGGCGGCGATCGTACGGATATTCAATTGCCCGAAGTACAACGCAATTGTTTGAAAGCATTGAAAGCGGCGGGTAAAAAAGTAATTTTTGTCAATTGCTCAGGCTCTGCCATCGGGTTGGTGCCCGAAACCGAAAGCTGCGACGCCATTCTGCAGGCCTGGTATGGCGGAGAATCCGGAGGACAGGCTGTTGCTGATGTGCTTTTTGGCGATTACAATCCTTCGGGTAAATTGCCCATTACCTTCTATAAGGATACCATGCAGCTGGCCGGTTTTGAAGATTATTCCATGAAAGGAAGAACGTACCGCTACATGAGTGACCCGCTTTTTCCGTTTGGATTTGGCTTAAGTTATACCACCTTCTCTATAGGTACTGCGCAACTCAGCAAAACAGAGATCAGCAACAATGAAAACATAACGCTTTCCATCCCTGTAACCAATACTGGTAAAAGCAACGGAAGGGAGATCGTACAGGTGTACGTGCGGAAAACAGGCGATAGCGACGGACCGCTTAAAACCCTGAGGGGATTTAAAAGAATAACTGTTCCTGCGAGCAAAACCGCAACGGCGGTTATCAACCTGCCGCCTGCAGCATTTGAGTTTTATGATACCAATTATGGGAAAATGACAGTAGCGGCCGGTGAGTATGAATTATTATATGGTAACAGTTCTGCAGAAAAAGACTTAAAGGTCTTGAAGGTCTCGATTGCACCGTAAGCAAAGCGAAAGGGATACACGATCTCATCTTATATAAACCTATCTCAAATGAAAAAAACACTTTTCACATTATTGATTGTTTTGCCAACATTGCTTGCTGCGCAAAACGCAACCATAAAAATTGATCTAGAAAGAAGCATTGGCGACATTGACCCCCGCATCTACGGGGTGTTTATGGAACCTATTCAGTTTAACGGCAAAAGATTTGGTTTGCCCGATTCTGTGCAGTTCAATACGCTGTATGGAACTTTATACGACCCTTTCTCACCACTGGCGGATGACAATGGCTTTAAGAAAAATTATATGGAAGCCATGAAGGAATTAAAGATCACCAACATGCGCTGGCCAGGCGGGAATTTTTTAATGGGGTATAACTGGCAGGATGGGATTGGTCCCAAAGATCAACGTCCGGCCCGCATTAATCTGGCATGGGGCGGTATAGACAACAATCACATGGGGACGGATGAATGGATGGCATTGAATAAAACAATAGGCAGTGAAAATGTGGTTTGTGTTAACCTGGGTCTCGGCGATATCAAAGATGCCGTTTACTGGCTTGAATACTGCAACTATCCTGGGGGAACTTATTATTCAGACCTTCGTGCCAGGAACGGACATAAAGAACCATACCATGTTAAATTGTGGGACCTTGGTAATGAAGTAGACGGCTATCCATGGGAACTGGGTTACAAAACAGCAGAGGATTATGTAAAAACCGGAAGGGAAGCGGCAAAAGCCATGAAGTCAGTGGATAGCACCATCAAATTGGTGGCATCCGGTTCTTCTTACTATGAACCGTCGGGAATATGGGTAGACTGGAACCGCAAAGTGCTTGAAGGACTGGGCGATAAGATCGATTATTTATCCATACACCGGTATTGGGAAAGATCCGATGATTACTATGCTTACATGGGACAAAGCGCTATGGATTTTGAAGAAAAGATCAAAGTACCGGCAGCGCAGATAGAAACAGCACGGGTAAAAAACGGGTTCAAAAAACCAATTTATATTTCGGTAGACGAGTGGGGACTTATGTCGCGCAATACATTATCTGTACTGCCGGTTGCACAGTGCTTTAATTCTTTCCTGCGCCATGCGAATGTGGTTAAGATGGCGAATTTTACCCTCCTTACCTCGCTGCTGGGCAGTGACACAAAGAAGGGAACTTTTAAAACACCGTTGTTTTATATTTTCAAAGCATTCTCGAACAACTGCCGGGGAATTTCCGTAGACACGCATGTTTCCTGCGACACGTTCAACACGCCAAAATTCAGCGACATTCCTTATCTGGATGTTACCACTACCTACGCTAAAGAAACAAACACTGTTTTCATCAACGTGGTGAACCGCCACAAAGAGAAAGCGATAACTGCCGACATGGTAACCACTTCGGGAAACTTTGCCGGCAAAGCGGAAGCCAGTTTGATTGCAGGTGCTTCCTTGAACGAGGTATATGAATTCGATAAACAGGATCAGTATGTACCCGTTAAAAAAATGGTGGACACCAGGGGAAAGCAGCTTACCTATACGTTTCCACCGCATTCCTTTACTCAGATCAAAGCAGGTGTTATAACAAAATAAGCAGTTCAGTCTTAACAAGAAAATTATCATATGAAACAAATATTGTTTGCCATAGCCATCCTCTTCCTGAGTGTTTCATCTGCCAGTTCACAGGAGCTGGTTAAACAGGCGCCGGCGGGTTTCGATTCATTACGTGCCGATATTCCACATGGAAAGATCGATACCATCAGTTATGCCTCAAAAACCGTGGGGACTACCCGAAGATCACTCATTTATACGCCACCCGGTTTTTCAAAAAAGAAAAAGTACCCGGTTTTATACCTGCTGCATGGTATAGGCGGGGATGAGAAGGAATGGTTGAATGGCGGAAAGCCACAAGTGATCCTCGATAATCTGTATGCTGCAGGCAGAATTGTACCCATGATAGTAGTAATGCCCAATGGAAGGGCCATGAAAGACGACCGCGCCACCGGCAATATCATGGCGCCTGATAAAGTGCAGGCATTTGCTGATTTTGAAAAGGACCTGCTGAACGATCTGATCCCTTTTATCGAAAAAAATTACCCCGTACTGACCGACCGCGAACACCGTGCTATAGCGGGATTGTCAATGGGCGGCGGACAATCGCTGAATTTTGGGTTAGGCAACCTTGACAAATTTGCCTGGGTGGGTGGTTTTTCTTCTGCCCCCAATACTAAAACGCCGGAACAACTGGTGCCCGATCCTGAAGCAGCAAAAAAGCAACTGAAGTTGTTATGGATCTCCTGCGGCGATAACGACAGACTCATCACATTCAGCAAACGCACCCACGATTACCTGTATGAGCACAATGTTCCGCACATTTATTACATAGAACCAGGTGTACATGATTTCAAGGTTTGGAAAAACGGCCTGTATATGTTTTCCCAATTCCTGTTTAAACCGGTGGATAGTTCCACCTTTATGAAATATACTGTTTTGGGAACACCTGCCGCTACAAATGTAAGATCGGCCGGTTACCCGCAGATTCTTCCCGATAACCGGGTTGTTTTCCGGGTCAAAGCGCCCAATGCGCAAAAAGTGCAGATAGACCTGGTTAAGAAGTATGACCTGGCGAAGGATACCGGTGGATACTGGGCCGTTACTACCGATTCCATTAGCGAAGGGTTTCATTATTATTCTTTACTGATAGACGGCGTTGCCCTGGCAGACCCGGCCAGTGAAACATTCTATGGCATGGGCCGTATGGCCAGTGGCATTGAGATCCCTTTTCGGGGAGGCGGCTATTATGCTGTGAAGGAGGTGCCGCATGGCGATATAAGAATAAAAAGATACTATTCCGCAACTACCAATACGTGGCGCCGGCTGTTTATTTACACGCCGCCCGGTTACGATATAACTACCAATGAAAAATACCCGGTGTTATATCTTTTACACGGAGGTGGCGAAGATGAAAGCGGCTGGGCTACGCAGGGACGAACTGATCTTATTTTGGATAACCTGATTGCAGCCAGGAAAGCAAAGCCTATGCTGGTGGTTATGATGGATGGGAATTTCAGCACCGGGATCGCAGGATTCAACGAACAGGCATTAAAAGCATTTGAAGGCGAGTTAAAGCAGAACGTTATCCCGTTTATAGAACAAAACTATCGTGCAGCTACCAATGCTTCTTCCAGGGCCCTGGCCGGTTTATCGATGGGTGGTTTGCAAACCTTGTATGCCGGAATAAAAAATACCGACCTTTTTTCTTACCTCGGTGTATTCAGCTCCGGCTGGTGGGCTAATCAGCCGGCTCTTGCCGGTCCGCAATACGAGTTCATGAAAACCAATGCAGCCACCATCAACAACAACCTGAAAAGTTTCTGGATCGCCATGGGCGGCAAAGAAGATATTGCTTATAGCAACTGCAAGATCATGCTGTCGAAATTTGATGAAATGAATATTAAATACCAGTACAGTGAGTATCCCGGCGGACATGCCTGGCCGGTATGGCGGAATAACCTGTACAATTTTGCCCAGGAATTGTTCAAATGATCATTCTCGAATATTAAAAATACAACCATGTACAGGCGGTTTAATTGGCTTGTTGGAATAATTACCTTGTTCATCTGTTACAGCGGAGAAGCGCAGGAGGGAACAGCCCAAAAGAAAGAAAGTGCTGCACACAATCCCGTTATTTTTGCCGATGTGCCCGATATGTCAATCGTGCGCATAGGCAGCACGTACTATATGAGCAGTACTACCATGCACATGAGTCCCGGCGTTCCCATCATGAAGTCGCAAGACCTGGTAAACTGGAAACTGGTGAATTATGCATACGATACCCTCGCCAATGTGGATGAACTGAACCTGCAGAATGGGAAAAATACCTATGGCCGCGGATCGTGGGCCAGTTGCATCCGCTATCACAAGGGGATGTTCTATGTTTCCACCTTTGCCCAAACTACCGGTAAAACCTATATCTACACCACAAAAGATCCTGAAAAAGGTCCCTGGAAGGCGACCTCGTTTAAACCCGCCTACCACGACCATTCTATATTCTTCGACGATGACGGACGCGTGTATCTGATCTATGGCGCTGGCAAATTGAAATTGATTGAATTGAACAGCGATCTCTCCGGAGTAAAACCCGGCGCCACCGAGCAGGTGATCATCGAAAATGCAAGCGCGCCTGCGGGAAATAATTATGGGTTATTAGCGGAAGGTTCCCAGTTGTTTAAAATAAATGGCAGGTATTACCTGTTCAACATCACCTGGCCAAAGGGCGGGATGCGAACCGTTGTTATTCACCGGGCGGATGCAATAACCGGTCCATACGAAGGAAGGGTAGGGCTGCAGGACCTGGGAGTGGCGCAGGGCGGATTGATAGATACGCCAGAAGGTAACTGGTATGCCTATTTGTTCCGGGATTTTGGTGCAGTAGGTCGTATCCCTTACCTGGTTCCGGTAAAATGGGAAGATGGCTGGCCGGTATTGGGGATCGGGGGCAAAGTTCCCGATACGCTCGATCTGCCTGCCAGCAGCGGATTGATCCCGGGTATTGTGTCTTCGGATGAGTTCGATCGTAAAAAAGACGAGCGGGCTTTACCGTTGGTTTGGCAATGGAACCACAATCCCGATAATACACTATGGTCAGTGACCAAAAGAAAAGGCTACCTGCGGCTTACTGCCGGCCGGGTAGATACCAGCTTCTTAATGGCCAGGAACACATTGACACAGCGCACCATTGGTCCCGTTTGTACAGGCACTGTGGCGCTTGATGTATCCAATATGAAAGAAGGTGACTTTGCCGGTTTAAGTTTGTTGCAAAAGAACTATGGACAGGTGGGTGTTAAGATCATGAATGGCAGTAAAACCATCGTAATGATCAATGCCGGCGCCGGGAGTCCTGTAGAGGCGCAGTCAGTGCCGCTTACCGGGCAACTAGTGTATTTAAAAGCAAGCTGTGATTTTACCAACCGTAAAGACACCGCTCATTTCTATTACAGCCTCGACGGCAATTCCTGGACGCCGATCGGTTCGCTATTAAAGATGACCTATACACTTCCGCACTTTATGGGATACAGATTTGGGTTATTTAATTATGCTACAAAACAAGCCGGCGGATCAGCTGATTTCGACTTTTTTCATATCGCAAACTTCTAACAACATGAAACCTATTTTTACTGTTACCTGGTTGCTTGCGTCAGCGCTTGCGTTTGGGCAAAAGCTGCAATTGAACGATTCAAGCTATTTTGAAACGCGCGGCGTAAACATCTTTGTTTTTAACAACCAGTACAACGGGATGTTCTTCGACGAAAAGACGGCCGGTATTGAATTGATACAACATGGGGTAAGGACCGCCACCGGTGGCGCCGTTCGATTACAAAATACACCCGAACAGTGGGACCTCGTTCCTGCGCTGGTGGATAGAAAGGTTGACCGGCAAAAGCACAGCGTAGAAGTAATGTTGAAGTACGATGAATTTGCCTTTACGTCAAGAATAACGGTAATGCCTAAAGACAATGGCGTAGAGATCAGCGTTTACCTCGATAAACCGGTTCCCGCAAAACTGGAAGGGAAAGCAGGGTTTAACCTGGAATTTTTACCCACTGCCTATTTTGAAAAAAGCTACCTGGTCGACGGTAAAGCAGGCAACTTTCCCTTATATCCGGCCGGTTCAACCATGATCGAAAAGGCTGATCAAAAGATACCCCAGTTTGCAGGATATACCACATTTGATGACAGGGGCAGGGGCGAGTTCATAATACCGCAACCGCTTGCCACCGGTAAAACCATCGTGCTGGCGCCGGAAGATGCAGAAAGGTTGGTAACGATACAATCGGCCGATGCGCCTTTGATGCTTTTTGACGGCCGTAACCTGGCCCAGAATGGATGGTTCATTGTACGCAGCCTGCTGCCTGCAGGTAAAACCGGAAAAGTGCTTACCTGGTACCTGGAGCCCAATGCTATACCCAACTGGAAACGTGCACCCATGATCGCTTTTTCCCAGGTGGGTTACCAGCCGGCGCAGGAAAAAATGGCTGTTATTGAGCTCGACAAAAATGATGCGCCATTACAATCAGCTTCCCTTTTTCAGATCACCGGTAACGGCACGCCTGTAGAAAAATTAAAAGGGGAGATAAAACCATGGGGGCAGTACCTGCGCTATAATTACGTGCAATTCGATTTCAGTGCCGTGAAAGAACCGGGCCTTTATTTTATTCAATATGGTGATCATAAAACAAACGTATTTACGATAGGGCAGGATATCTACAAGGACAGCTGGCATCCCACCCTGGATGTATGGTTCCCGGTGCAAATGGACCACATGCAGGTAAATGAAGCGTACCGCATCTGGCATGGTGTTCCCTTTTTAGACGATGCCTTGCAGGCGCCGGTGAACCATCAGCATTTCGATGGATACCGCATGGGCCCTGTTACCGATACAAAATACAAATCGTACGAGCGTATACCCGGCCTGGCAGTGGGCGGCTGGTTCGATGCCGGTGATTTTGACATTCAGACCGGCTCGCATTGCAGCGCCATTTTAAGTTTTGTTGATGCATGGGAAAAACTAAAGATAACCCGCGATGAAACTTTTATCGATCAGGCAACGCGGTATGTGGATATTCATCGCCCCGATGGAAAGCCAGACCTGTTACAACAGATAGAGCATGGCTCCCTGAACCTGGTAGCGCAGGTAAAAAATATTGGTCATCCTGTGCGGGGCATTGTTGTGCCGAACCTGCATCAATACCATCACCTGGGTGATGCCTCCACTGAAACCGATAACCTGCCTTATAACCCCGCCCTGAAGCCTTATCAAAGTGATGGAAGGACCAGTGGCACAAAGGACGACAGGTGGGCCTTTACCAATCGTAATTCCTTTCTCGACTATCATACTGCGGCAGCCCTCGCTGCTGCGCACCGCGCGTTGAAAGGATACAACGATACCTTATCACAGCAATGTTTGTTGTATGCCCGGCAATTATGGAATGAGAATGCCAGACAGCCTGCAGGCAGCGATACAGGCTTTATGGCCGCTTTCAGAAGGAACACGGAAATGGCCGCGGCCCTGCAACTATTTATCGCTACAAAAGAGGCGCAATACGCCACACGCTTTAAAGAAATGATCTTTCCAACGCTCGACAGATCGTTACAGTTTGGCATGACCGTAGCATTGCAGGCAATTCCCTATATGGATAAGGATTATCAAAACAGGTTGCGTGATTACGTGGTGAAGTTCAGGACCATGAGCGATGATTACAACAAACAAAACCCGTATGGAGTGCCCATGACCGCAAGAGGCTGGGGTGGAAACAGCGCCATCATCAATTGGGCAATAACCAATTATTATGCGCACAACTATTTTCCGGATATAATCGGTACTGAATACGTGTATAAAGGGTTGAACTATATTTTTGGTTGTCATCCTTATCACAACCTTTCATTTGTTTCAGCAGTAGGTACACGCTCCAAAAAAGTAACGTACGGCAACAACAGGGCCGATTTCAGTTATATCGCTGGTGGTGTGGTGCCAGGGTTGTTGGTGCTGCATCCTGATTTTCCGGAGAACAAGGAAGACTGGCCTTTTTTATGGGGCGAAAATGAAGTGGTGATCGATATCTGCGCTTCCTATATTTTTTTATCGGCCGCAGTAAACGATTTGAACAATAAATAAATTCCCGCTATGCGAAAATATATTTTAATGGTATGCCGGTATCTGCTGCTTGTCAGTATTACCATTCAATTACATGCACAAAATCCGCTGATCCGCGACCAGTACAGCGCCGATCCTTCTGCCCGGGTATTTGGGGACCGGGTTTACGTGTATCCGTCTCATGACATCCTGGCTACAGAAGGCCGTGGCCGCATTGGTTGGTTCTGTATGGAAGATTACCATGTGTTCTCTTCGGCCAACCTCACCGACTGGACGGATCATGGCATGATCGTTCAGCAGAACAAAGTGCCCTGGGTTAAGCCGGACAGTTATAGCATGTGGGCGCCGGATTGCATTTATCGTAACGGAAAATATTATTTCTATTTTCCTTCCACGCCAAAAGATACCAGTTATGCACGCGGGTTTACGGTTGGGGTGGCCATTGCCGATAAACCCGAAGGACCTTTTGTTCCACAGCCTGCACCCATCCTCCATGTGCGGGGCATCGATCCAAATGTATTTATTGATAAAGATGGGCAGGCCTACCTGTACTGGTCGCAGGGAAATATCTATTGCGCAAAGCTTAAAGAAAATATGGTGGAGTTGGCTTCCGATCCCGTGGTGTTGGAAGCATTGCCGAACAAGGGATTGAAGGAAGGTCCTTACCTGTTTGAACGGAACGGGACCTACTACCTTACCTATCCACATGTGGAGAACAAGACCGAACGGCTGGAGTATGCGATAGGAAAAAATCCACTCGGGCCTTTCAAAATAACAGGCGTTATAATGGATGAGTCGCCTACCGGTTGCTGGACCAATCACCATTCCATTATTCAGTTTAAAGATCAATGGTACCTGTTTTATCATCATAACGATTATTCACCCACATTCGATAAAGCCAGATCGATCAGGGCCGACAGCCTGTTCTTTAATACCGACGGCACTATACAAAAAGTAACGCCTACTTACAGGGGAATAGGGGTAACAAATGCCAATACGCAAATACAGATCGACCGGTACAGCCGGTTAAGTGATAAAGGCGCATCCATTTCTTTTCTTGATACCGCCAGTAAATTTCAGGGCTGGAAAACGGTGCTGGAAGCAGCCGGGGCCTGGGTACAATACAACAGTGTAGATTTTGGGAAGAAAAAACCAAAATCCGTTACTGTACGCGCCCTTTCACCGGCAGGCGGCAGGTTGCAAATAAGGGTACAGGGTATTGACGGCCCGGTGCTCGCAGAGATCCCGATTGCTGCCGGCAATGAATGGCAATTGGTAAAAGCCTCTTTGTTACAATTTAAACCGGGTTTGCAGAACCTGTTTGTTATCGAAGGATAACAATCAAATAGCAATTGACTGGACAAGTTTTGAATAGCGAAAAATTCGTTCCACTGAACATATGAACGAAAAGTTTACACAAATGAGCCCTTGATCTTTTTATTGCTTAACTAACTTTGAACGTAACGATTGTATAAATTTTCCGGAACTGATACTGTTAGCCGCTAACGATCATAATACCAAAACTATCTTTTAACCATTAACTGCTGCTATATGAAAAAAGTTACCTGAACATCACTTCACATCGTTTTTTAATTACTACTTCACATTAATTGAAGGCTTAAGACATGCTGAGCTGGCCTGGCACGATACTGCTGCCGGGGCCAGACGGACTCCTATTTAATACTTTAAACTACGATATGGAAAATTTTAACCGAGACCTTTTGTCTCGCAGGGCTTGCTTTGTCTTAAAAAGCCTGCTGGCAATTACCCTGAACGTGCTGGTGTTCACATTGATCTCGCTGCCCTCGCTGGCGGATGAGGTCCACAAAACTGCAAACGACCACTTTGCATTGATCATAACCGGGAAAATAACAGACGACAAAGGTCTTCCCCTCGGCGAAGTGACCATTGCTGAAAGTGGTACCAATAATATCACTATGTCAAACGCAGATGGTACGTTCACCATCACTGTTGTAAATGAAAAAGCTGTACTGGTTATTTCCCATGTGGGCTATACAGCGCAGGAAATTGCTGTCAAAGGCCGGAAACGGATAGACGTTAGATTGGTGCTTTCTTCCCTGTCATTGGATAGTACCATTGTGGTCGGTTACGGCCGGCAGAAAAAGCAAAGCCTGGTAGGCGCCATTTCACAGGTAAAAGGAGATGTACTGCAAAGAGCAGGGGGCGTTTCAAGCCTGGGCGCCGCGTTAACGGGAAATTTACCCGGGGTAATAACCGTTGCCACGCAGGGAACGCCAGGCGGCGAAGATCCGAAGATCTATATCCGGGGACAAAGCACCTGGAATAACAGCGATCCCCTAATCCTTGTAGATGGCATTGAACGTCCGATGAACAGCGTTGACATTGGTTCTGTTGAAACTATTTCCGTTTTGAAAGATGCCTCCGCTACAGCCGTTTTTGGCGTTAAAGGCGCCAATGGGGTTATCCTGATCACCACAAAACGTGGTAGGGAAGGCAGGGCCGAAATTCGTTTTACCGGCAACGCTACCGTGAAAGTTCCTTCCAAACTGGCAAGTAAATACGATGCCTATGATGCCATAAAAGTGCGTGATCAGGCTATTGAACGGGAATTGGGTATTTCTCCATCCTCCTGGTATAGTTATGTGCCATACGGCGAACTGGATAAATACCGGCATCCGGCAAACCAGGCCGAAGCGGAGCGTTACCCGAACATTGACTGGCAAGACCAGTTGGTGAAGAAACACGTAATGTCTTACAACGGCAGTCTGAATATCT
>NZ_JBJMLX010000439.1:0-4858 GCF_045805085.1 Niastella sp. | reverse complement strand
CTGGCAAAAGGTAAAACTCGCTTTGTCAACATCGGTTCCTGCGCAACATAACAATGCACCCGATATTAAGTCGTGGTTCCTTACCTATTACGAGCCGGTAGCCTATGACGCGGCGCCATCTGTAAGTGGTAGCGTGGCTGGCCTGTCTATTGGTTCAGCTGCACCCGCACCTGCCATGCAGGAAATTAATATCAGAGGGTACAGCAATGTGTACGATAAAAAACAGAAGCAGGCCGAACCATTGTATGTACTGGATGGCAGGATAATAAGTAAAGGGGAGCTTAACAGTATTGATCCGAAGACCATCAAATCGATGGACGTGCTGAAAGATGCTGCCTCTACAGCCATTTATGGCAGCCGCGCATCGAACGGAGTTGTAATGATAAAGCTGAAAGAAATGGGCGATTATGTAAATATAAAAGACAATGAACTGAATGTAGTGTTTGAGATCGATATGCCATATGACGTGCCCTCGAATGGAAAAGAACAGAATGTAAGTTTGAAAGACTTTAAAGTGCCGGCGCATTATAAGTATTTCAGTGTTCCCCGTCTTGATAAAGACGCTTACCTGGTGGGAGAGATCGTTGACTGGGAAGCCCTGAACCTGTTACCGGGCGAAGCCAATATTATTTTTGAAGGTACTTATATTGGCAAAACATCCATCGACGCCAATTCTGTACAGGATACGCTGAACCTTACTTTGGGAAGAGATAAAAGGGTAGTGATCACCCGCGAAAAACTGACCGATTTCAGCAGTGTGAAATTCCTTGGTACTAACAAAAAGCAAACCTTTACCTATGAAATAACCGTGCGGAACAACAAAAAGGAAGCCGTTCAAATGGAGTTGCGGGACCAGTATCCTTTATCGACCAATAAAGATATTGAAGTGGAGCTGTTACAAGCTGATGGGGCTGCAGTGAATGGGGAAACGGGTATTTTAACCTGGAAACCGCAGCTGGCGCCGGGCGAAATAAAGAAATACCGCGTAAGTTATAGCGTGAAGTTCCCGAAAGACAGAACGATCAATTGGTAGGATCTATAGCAAAAAAATCCCTCCGGCAATAATCGCCGGAGGGATCTTTTTTATTTATTAGTTTTTCACTATTTCGAGTAATTCTACATCAAAGATCAGGGTTGAACCTTCTTTAATTGTAGGACCGGCGGGATTATCGCCATAAGCCAGGTCAGAAGGAATGAACAATTTCCATTTGCTGCCAACGGGCATCAATTGTAACGCTTCCGTCCAACCGGGAATTACATTTTTTAAACCCAGGGTAATAGGCTGGCCACGGTCAACTGAACTGTCGAAAACAGTACCGTCGATCAGGGTGCCATGGTAATGAACTTTTACCTGGTCATCGATGGATGGTTTAGGACCGGTACCTTCTTTGATAACCTGGTATTGTAAACCGCTGGGTAAGGTAATAACACCTGGTTTCTTTTTATTTTCAGCCAGGAATGCCTGACCTGCTTTTTTATTGGGAGATGCGTTTTCACTACGTGTTTTCTGCATGTAGGTAACAATGCAGTTATTCACCTGTTGTTCATTCAGCAGGGCCTTATCAACTTTGGAATCAGCAAGGGCTTTCAACACCAGGGCGTTGTTTATATTGGTTATGCCCTGGGCTTTGTAAAAACTGGCGATACTTAAGCCAATGGCATAACTAAATGAATCGGCAGCGTTTTTCAAACCAGGAGCAGATGAGGCAGGGGTAGCGGTTTTTTTAGTAGCTGCAACCGGCTTTTTCTTAGCAGTAGACTGGGCCAGCATCGCAGTTGCTGGTAAAACGGCTAAAGCCAACAGCACATATTTTTTCATTAATTAAATTTTAGGCATCAAAAGTAAGTGAATGAAACGAAAAATTGGATGAAATATTGTCACATAGCGGGTTTGGGATTAACAAGGTCTTTATAACGATGTTCATACGGCTGGCCGGTTACGATGGCCAGGATGTCTTTTTCGAGTGAGGTCACGGGCGATTCAACAATCCGGCCCACCTCGCGCTGGTTTTCAAATATCAGCAGGGTAGGAACCCGGCGAATGTTTAAACCCCGTTCTTCATGGCCGGGACTTTGTTTATAAGCCGTATCGCTGTTATTCAGCGTTATCAATTGTATTTGTGCTGGTTTAACCCGGCAATAATCGAGGATCTTGTAAATGCGGGGCACTTCCCGGCGGCTATCGCCACACCAGGTTCCCATAAATAATAGTAACTGTTTATTTTTCAATAAAGGTTTTATTTGGTTGGCGGTAGTACTATCAACCGTATAGGCTTTAAAATTTTTAGTGTACCAAACATCGAATGGAGGTTGTGCCAGCCGTTCGCGGGTGCATTTACCAAGCAGTATCAGGTTACCTTTTTTATCCGTTGTTTCCAGGTTAACAGTTTGAATGGATTTGTTGGCCATTTTAGGGGTGCAGGCGGCCAATACAAAAATGGAGATAGCTATAACAGTTATATGAACTGATTTCATGATGATTTAATTGTAGAATGATAGAATGGAATAACAGGCGGCAGCTAAATCCACCAGCTGGCGGATTTAGCTGAAAGCCAAATACAGCTACACGCGCACGCTGCCGCCTGCCTACAGGCGGGCAACAGGTAACCGGAAGCCATGAACGTAAAATGTAAACTTTGAAATTACACGCGGGGAGGCTGAAAGATAACGGGGGAGAGAGTTTCAGGAATTACATCAATATAAGCCACTTCATAAGTAACAGTTGTTTCAGTTGGTTGCCAGTTGGTGAGGGGCTCATGAAACAACACTACTTCTTCTGTTTTTTCTTTTAAGATGGCCGATGGATGGTGCGTGGTGTCTTTGTGATTATCCAGTAATTGCTGTACGCAATCACAGGGTGTGGAGGTGTAAATAGACGTGATGCGACAATGCCAATAAGTAACCAGCTTGCCATACTGCAGGGCAAAAAAGGCGGTTAAGCATATGATGGCGGTTAATGATCGCACAAAAAAGGTGTGTTTTGAAAAAATACTAATAATATCGATAACTGACTAATTTTGCCCGAATCATTTTATATAAATTTTATGAGTACCTACATTAAACCTCTTGAAGTTCGCTGGTCTGACCTGGACCCCAATTTTCATTTACGGCATTCCGTATATTATGATTTTGGTGCCTATGTGCGGGTTTTATTTCTGGGAGAACATGGGTTAACCCCTTCGTTTATGGTGAAACACCATTTTGGACCCATTTTATTCAGAGAAGAATGTGTTTTTAAGAAGGAAATAAGAATGGGTGACGTCATAACTATCGATGTACAATTGCTGAAAACGCGACCCGATTTTTCGCGATGGAGCATTCAGCATAATATCAGGAAAAATGGCGATGAAACGGCTGCCATTATTACTGTCGACGGCGCCTGGATGGATGTGCTGCAGCGCAAACTCACAGTGCCACCGGATACAGTAAAACATGTATTTGAGAAAATGCCTAAGGCTGAACAATTTATATGGGATAAATAACCCTGTTGCTTAACAACTTTTTATCATTTAACACGTTAATTTAGCTGAATTATTTAATTTAATATCTCTATGAAAAGAATAGTTTTACCCCTGTTACTTCTTACAAGTGTGGCTTCATTTGCGCAGAGCGGTTTATTGAAGAAAGCAGGTAGTATGCTGGGCAAGGCTACTGGCAGCAGCACAAGCGGCACCGGTTTATCTACCGATCAAATTGTTGCGGGTTTAAAAGAAGCATTAAGCGTTGGCGCACAAAACAGTGCCAGTAAATTATCGGCAGTGGATGGCTTTTTTGCCAATGCTGCCATTAAAGTGTTGATGCCTCCCGAAGCAAAAAAAGTAGAAACGGCTTTACGTACTGCAGGTATGGGCAAACTGGTTGATAACGCTATTTTATC
The DNA here is from genome assembly GCF_045805085.1 of Niastella sp. Lineage (NCBI taxonomy): Bacteria > Pseudomonadati > Bacteroidota > Chitinophagia > Chitinophagales > Chitinophagaceae > Niastella > Niastella sp. The sequence continues at coordinate 981 of NZ_JBJMLX010000439.1, read as the reverse complement.
AATGAACCGGGCTGCGGAAGACGCCAGCAAATCAGCAGCGCCAATTTTTGTGAATGCTATAAAAAGCATGAGCATAAATGATGCGTTGGGCATTTTAAAAGGAACTGATACTGCTGCTACCGGTTACCTGCGCGGAAAAACAACCGCAGCACTTACTGCAGCTTTCCGCCCCGTTATTGACACTGCCCTGCAAAAAACAGCAGCTACCTCATACTGGAAAACAGTATTTGATGCATATAATAGACTCCCAACTACCTTTACAAAGATCAACCCTGATTTAGCTGGTTATGTAACCGAAAAATCATTGGGTGGAATGTTTTTCCAGGTAGCTGAGGAAGAAAAGAAGATCCGTAAAGATCCTGCCGCCCGGGTTACTGATATCCTGAAAAAAGTGTTTGGCAGTTAAGTTTTTCTCCTGTCTGCTTATAGATTTATTATAAATTGCATCCCCCGCTTAACCCGCGGGGGATTTTTTTTATTATACAAAGTCACATGATAAGCAAAACGCTTTCTCTATACAAGAATGCCTATAGTGGATTGTCTCCCTCTACCTGGTGGTTGTCGTTTGTAATGTTAATAAACAGAAGCGGCACCATGGTACTTCCCTTCATGACCATTTATCTTACCAGTCCGAAAATGGGCTACAGCATCGGGCAGGCTGGTTTTGTTATGGCCCTGTTTGGGTTGGGGGCAGTAACAGGTGGATTTCTTGGTGGCAAACTAACCGACCACATTGGTTTTCACAAAGTGCAGCTAATTACATTAGGCGGTGGCGGCATTATGTTCATGGTGCTGGGACAAATGAGATCATTTCCGCTGATCTGTTTGTTCACTTTTTTATTAAGCATGGTGAACGACGCGTTCCGGCCTGCCAACTCTACAGCTATCGTTGCTTACAGTAAAGAAGATACCCGTACCCGTTCGTATGCGCTCAACCGGTTGGCTATTAACCTGGGCTGGGCAGTTGGCAGTGCTATTGGT
>NZ_JBJMLX010000438.1:0-23610 GCF_045805085.1 Niastella sp. | reverse complement strand
GAATCTACTAATTTCAAGGGTCAGGGGTTTATGGGTGATCCAATCCGGCAAATGTATGAAGGTTTTTAACTTAACCCATTGGTGGTTTGTAAATAACTCATAACCAGCTAATTTGATAGCGAATTATCGCTATTGGGAAGACTTTATTGTTAATAGGGTTTTATTATTTGTCCGGTATTAGCGCCAAATACACTCTTGCGGAAACCATATTCCAACTGCTTCATAGTAACCGGTATTTCACCGGGAAAGTAGGGGAAGTATTGCGGTGAATTTTCAATAACGGTAGGACTAACCGCATTGATGCGAATACCCTTTTCCAATTCAATGGCGGCTGCCCGAACAAAGCCTTCCACGGCTGCATTGGCAGCAGACGCATTGGCAAAGTTCTTTTGCGGTTCGTGTGTTAACGCGCCAGTGATCAGGGTAAATGAACCTTTGGGGTTAATATAATGCTGACCAATAAGCACCAGGTTGATCTGGCCCATCATTTTACCTTCTACGCCTTTCCGGAATGTTGCATCGTTCAGGTTTTTCCATGGGCCTACATAGGTAGGGCCGGCTATAGAGATCAATGCATCAAAAGCGCCCACCTTTTTGTACATGTTTTCTATAGATTCAGTTGAAGTAATATCCAAAGGGAAATCAGCATTACCACGATCTGTACGGACTACTTCATGGTCCTTTTCAAAAGCATGTGACAAATAAGTGCCCATGGTGCCGGAGGCTCCAACAATTATGATTTTCATATTTTATTATTTACTCAAAATTAGCCTCGGAAGAACCTGGTATAGTAGGACGGTTATGGAGTTGAGCAGGACTTATTTTAAGTTCTTTCGGAATGCTTCGGGAGAAAGCCCGGTGTGTTTTTTGAAAAACCGGATAAAATAAGAAGCATCTTCGTAGCCCAGGAGATCGGCTATGTCTTTTATTTGGTTGGAAGTAGCCAGTAAATACCTTTTTGCCTCCAGGATAATTTGCTCGTTTATAAGCTCGGAAACAGTTTTTCCTATCGATGCTTTTGTGATCGCATTTAACTGGTAAGAAGAGAGGTGTAAGCGTTCAGCGTATTGAGAAACGTTCTTAATGCTTCCTATGTTAGCCTCCAGCAATTGACAAAATTCATCAAAACGTTCCTGTGTGTAGGCAGCTTCGGGTTTTTCTATGTCTTTAGGGTTACGGCTTTGCCTGATGTATTCTATGAAAAAAATGTCAAGGTTCGCTTTTATCATTGCGGCATACCCTTCCTGTTTGGTGTCAAATTCATTAAAGATAGTTGCCAATACAGCATGCAGTTTTTTATACCTGCCAGCTTCTACCTGGCAATAATTTTTACCAGATGCCTTCTTCCATCGTTGCCCGGAAATAGTATGCTGAGGTTGGTAAAAGGTGAGATCAAACTCCATCAAAAAGCCAGTGCTGCCCGCCTGCAATGCCAGTTTATGTACCTGTCCGGGACGAAGTATAAAAATGGAATGACCGTGTATAGGGTAGGAAATAAAATCTATTTCGTGTATACCCTTTCCCTGCTGTATCGCGAGAATAAAATAGAAATCGTGTTTGTGAAGGTCATGGATCAGGTTGTTACCATTGAGTATCTGTTCAATAACCCGAATGCTGAATTGCCCGCCATTTTGTTGTTTGGGAGTTGAGGCTATATGCCGGATTGGGATGGGTTTCATTTTGCCAAAGGTAATCAGCTTCGGGGATTATTTAATATAGTTCAATATCTGCGAAGCCACTTTATCAGCTTTATCATCAAAATGATGACCGCCGCCTTCCGTTATTACTTTATAATTTTTATTGGTAAGGGTTTGAACCGGGAACTGGTCTTTTTCCGTTCCCAGTATAAATAAGATGGGTTTGGTGATTTTATTTACTTCGTTTACCACACTATAGGCATCATGCGAGGCAATCCCGATCATTTCCGTCAAATGCACCTCGAAATCGGTAGAAGTATAAGGAAGCATCAGCACCATATGGCTTACTTTTTTTGTAAATGGGGCGCCTGCATAATTGTATAAAAAAGGCGTTACGTCTGCACCAAAAGAATAACCTATCAGCACAACACTATCGCACTTCCATTGCCTCATGTATTTATTTATGAGCTGGCTTAATTCCATTGTCATGGAGGCGGGTGTTCTCTTTTTCCAGAAATATTTTCTGGCATTTAATGCCAGCACCGGATAACCGGCTTTGTTGATCGATTGAAGGAACGCATCGGAAAAGCCTGTCCACCCGCCATCGCCGGTAATATAAAATACAAGCGGTTTGGTGGTGTCGTTAACAGGGAGCGCTTTTATAGGTAACTGGTTGTCCTGTGCCACTGAAAGATTAAATGAAAATAACACGGCAAGGACTATACAATATCTCATACAATCAATTTGTTTTCATTACGGCGTTTAAGGCAAGCGGCAATTGCAGCAGGTCGAAATCATGGTCGTATACGAGGTATTTGTTTTCCCAAAAACTGGCATATTTTTCCTTGAATTCGCGCAGACCCTGGTAATGCTGAAAACGTTTTATTTTAAGCGCCGCGAGTTTAACCACTCTTTCCGCCATGTTTTCAGGTTGGGTAATGCCGCTCATGGGCACCATACCCAGGTTAATATAAATTTTATTATGGGCGCGTGCATATTCTATGAGTTTAATGATCAATGCGTCCATGGCAGCGGCAGGTGCATCGGCCGTTTTGCGGATAAGATCGTAGGTACATTCCTCTTCTGAATAGTCAGGTATAATGTTCAGAAATGCTTTTATCTTTCCTTCCGGATCTTTTAGCAACACCATATCCTGTTTTTCCAGTTCACTTTTATCAAACATGCCCTGTGAAAAAATGGCTTCTTCCTTGTTGAAATTCTGTAACCAATCATCAGACACTTGTTTCAGTTCCTGTAATATGCGGGGGTCATGCGGCGCTGTTTCTATGTGAACCGTGAAACCTTTCTTTTGTAAACTGTTCAGTCCGTTTCGCAACGACTTTTTATCCCTTCCTTCTGTACTGAACCGGGTCACATCCAGGATGGCTTCCTGACCAATCATCATCCTGTTTTTACGAAGCCGGGTAAACCAGGGAATGCTGCTTTCATTCACCCGGTAAAAGGCAGTATGCAATCCCATTTTTTTGCATTGCTGGTCAAATTCCCGCAAGATGCTGTACTTATTTTCAGGGGCGCAAACCGGTTCTTCCAGCACAATGGCAAAACCGCGGGCAATGCGATAGGCGATAAAGCCTTCATGGATCTCCGAAAAGAAATATAGTTTGTCTTTGTAGTATTTAAAATAATCCATGGTCGAACTGCCAAACTGTGTCAGCAAACTATTTACTCTTTCCTTAGCGTTTTCAGGCACCGTGTGCTTGTGCAGTCCCGGCCTGATGAGGGAATACAACAGGAAGCCCCAGGTTAAAAAACCGGTTGCCCGTATCAGCCATACAAATTCATTACCAAACCTGGTAAGGGGGTGTAACGTTGTATCCTCCATAAGCAAAAACATGTTCAACGTATGCAGTAACGATTGCTTCCAGGTAAAATCAACGCCGAAATTTCTTTTATCAATAAAATAGAAACTGATAAACCCAAATAACATTACGGCTGCCACGCTTATGGCAGCTGTTTTTAAACCCGCTTTTATCCGTTGCCTGCTGCTTTGGATGCGGTACTGCGATCTGGTAACTATTAATAATAGCATGGTAAAAGCAGCCAGGCTTGCTTCTTCATAATCGAGCGCTTTGGTAAGGTGACCGATCAGTGAAAAGAAAGCCAGGCCAAGGGCCATGATCCAGGCATTACGCAACCCTTTTAGTAAATAGGCGGATGTTACTAACAGGGCAAGCCCTGTAAACAACACCAGCATATTACTGGCATGTATACTGCTCATTGGCAGGTACTCGCGCAGGAGGCGCATCCGTTCGTGTACGGGTGGGGTTATGGCAGAAAGAATGTTGATAATACCCAGCATAAACACCAGCACAGCCGGGGCCATTCTGGCAAATAGTTTTCTGCCTTTCCAGCTAAAAGCTCCCAGGCCACCAACCAGTGGCAACCAGAATTCAAACACCCGGTACAAGATAGTAATGGATAAGGCCTGCGGGGCCGAATAACCGAATTTCTGCAGTATTAATGACATGAATAACTCCACGGCGCCCAATCCACGCAGGAACGGTGAAATAACCATCATCAGCACCGCTATAATGTAAGCCGCCGCCGATGCGCTGAGGGAAGCAGGTAAGCCGAGTGCCAGCATAGCCAGGTAAATATGCAGGATGCCGCAGCCTTCAACGCCAATAGATAAACAAGTGGCCTGTACTACCCCGGATCTGTTTACATTGGCCGGCAACATTTCATGCATCCGCGCAGACGCATCAGGGAACCGCCGTTCGAACCACCGGTAAACACCTTTCTTTTGTTTTACTGTATTTACAAGGCCGGCCAACAGCACAATTATTACCAGCAGCGCCAGTAAGCCCAGCCAGGCATTGGCAGTACCATTTATTCCAAACATAGTATACAGCACAACAGGCAGACCCACTATAAATACAGTTAATAAACCTGTAAAGGCATACAACGCACTGGCCTGATGTACCTGCAGTCTGTTAAAACCCTGCTTACGCAATTGCGAAGGGAAATAAGCGAGCGCACTAACGCCACCGGCAGGGAGAAATACGCTTATAAAATTACGTTTCAGGAACAGCGATACCGCATGCGGCCATTTTAAACGAAGCTGCACAGCAGCAAATGTTTTTACATACATGCCGCTTTGTAACAGAACGCATACTACTGATATTACCAGGGCTGCCATTAGCCAGGTGCCATTGGCCTGTTTTATCTGGGGAACAATGGCCAGCAATTCTTTTCTTTCACTTCTGAAAAAAACAATGGCGAGTAACAGGATCACTACTGCGACTATCTCGCGCCAGTATACTTGCGGGGAGGCTGATTGTATTTTTAAGCGGGTAGCTTTGATCAGGTTAGCCATAACCTAAAAATTATAGTTTTAGCAATGGGTGTTTTTCAGTGCAGGCATACAGAACCAGGTATGCCATTCGTATCCCAAAGTTATTTACTTCTTAACTGTTGCTTAACTAATGCTTTGTTAATGACCCAATCGGGGTGCTAATTAATGGATCCTGAATGGATAAGGTGTCCTGGCTGAATTTAAACCCAAATTGTCCTGTGGAATATTTTTATCCTGTTCGTCAATGAACAGAACACTGTTCGTTTTCGAACACTTTTCAGTTGCCGGCTTTCCAAATCATTCGCCCAGAAAGGATTTCACAATTGGCACAACCGTTGAGCTATTTATACCTTACCTATACCATATGTTTAAAAATTATATAACTGTTGCCTGGCGCAACCTTGTAAAAGGCAGCATGCATTCGGCAATCAATATCCTGGGGTTATGTCTCGGCATGTCGGTTGCCTTGCTGATCGGGTTATGGATCCACGATGAACTTTCTTTTGATAAGAATTTTAAACACTATGATCGCATAGCACAGGTTATTCAAAATTTGACCAACAACGGTGAAACTCAAACGTGGTGGGATGTTCCTTATCCTTTAGCTAATGAATTGCGCACCAACTATGGCAGCGATTTCAAGCACATTGTTATGGCAACGAATGTGTTTGAACACCTGATTACAGTTGATGATAAAAAAATTAAACAGCGGGGCGGCTTTTTTGAAAAAGAAATGCCGGAGCTATTTTCGCTAAAGCTGCTGAAAGGCAGTCGTTCCGCATTGAACGATCCGCTTTCTGTGCTTATTTCTGCTTCCGCAGCAAAGGCTTTTTGGGGAAATGAAGACCCTATGAACAAGATCATTAAAATTGACCAAAAGCCGGTTGTAAAAGTGGCGGGTGTTTATGAAGACTTTCCGCAGAACTCAAGTTTTGCCAATCTCAATTTTATTTCAAGCTGGGATTTCTATTACAATGTCAATAATAAGTTGAGTGACATGCCTGACCCCTGGCGACCTAACTTTACTACCCTGTATGTTCAGTTAAACGAACAGGCATCTATTCAGGCCGTTAGTGCAAGGATCAGAGATGCGAAAATGAAGAAGATAAATCCCCAGCTGCAAAAGAAGAAACCCGCCTTATTCCTCATGCCAATGAGTAAATGGCATTTGTATAACGAGTTCAAAAATGGGGTCAACACAGGCGGCGCCATTCAATATGTGTGGATGTTCGGTATCATCGGAATATTTGTGCTGCTGCTGGCCTGCATCAATTTTATGAACCTCAGTACTGCCCAAAGTGAAAAACGGGCAAAAGAAGTGGGCGTGAGAAAAACAATGGGGTCACCAAGAAAACAGTTGATGTTTCAGTTTTTCTGCGAGTCATTGATAACGGTAACCATAGCATTATTGATTTCCCTGGTAATAGTGTGGGGTGCGCTGCCATTCTTCAATACGATCACCGGAAAGCAGATCAAAGTACCCTGGTTTAATGTTTATTTCGTGGCGCTGTGTATGGTATTCCTTTTCATTACTGCGGTAATTGCAGGAAGCTATCCGGCTTTTTATTTATCATCCTTTAAACCTGTAAAGGTTTTAAAGGGAACATTCAAAACAGGTCGTTTTGCGACAATTCCGCGGAAAGTGCTTGTAGTGGTGCAGTTTAGTATTTCGGTATCGCTTATCATTGGAACGATCGCTGTGTATAAACAAATTCAGTTTGCCAGGAACAGGCCTGTTGGTTATACAAGAGCAAATCTCATTAATATCACTACTGCGGGGGCTGGTATTCATGAACATTTTAATTCAATAAAAGAGGAACTGTTGCAAACAGGGGTGGTAGCATCTGTTGCTGAATCTGAAAGTCCAACAACCGCTATATTTAATAGTACCAGCGGATTTAGCTGGCCGGGAAAAGATCCCAATCTCTCTATTGATTTTGGAGTGATAGCTGCCTCGTTTGAATATGGAAAAACCATTGGCTGGAAACTAAAAGAAGGGCGCGGTTTTTCAAAAGAGTTTTTGACAGACACTTCGGGCGTTATCCTGAATGAAGCAGCCATCCGGTTTATGGACCTGAAATATCCGATCGGTAAAAAGGTAACGTGGTGGGGACAGCCATTGACAGTAATTGGGGTGGTTGAAAACATGGTGACAGAATCGCCTTATAACGAAGTAAGGCCTGTTATTTATCCGTACCTGAATTATCCAGGTAATATCAATATTGTAAAGCTCAATCCTGCCGTAAGTGCACAGGATGCCATACGCAGAATTGAACCTTTATATAAGAAATATAATCCCGATCAACCTTTTGAATATAGTTTTATTGATACGGACTATGACAAAAAGTTTAATTATGAAGAACGCATCGGAAAGCTGGCCGGGATCTTTGCAGGTCTGGCCATCCTTATTTCATGTCTTGGCTTATTTGGTTTAACCTCGTTTGTAGCCGAACAACGAAAAAAAGAAGTAGGCGTTAGAAAAGTGTTAGGCGCTTCCGTATTTAATTTATGGAATTTGTTATCCAAAGAATTTCTGGTGCTGGTAATTATTTCATTCCTGGTATCTCTGCCAGTGTCCTGGTATTTTACGCATAACTGGTTACAGAATTATAGTTATCGTACGACCTTATCGTGGTGGGTGTTTGTGGCAGCAGGCGCCAGTGCCTTGTTGATTACGTTGGTTACTGTTAGTTTTCAGACAATAAAAGCCGCGATTGCAAATCCGGTAAAGAGTTTGAGAACGGAGTGATGTGTTGCTGAATAATTTTAGCATAAGTGAACCCTTCAAATTCAATGATTTGAAGGGTTTTAATTTTTTATTATACTTTTGAATGCTGCTTATATGAAAAATTAACGATTTGCGAATATGAAGGAGACTTCGGATATTGATTTGCTTCTGCGCATAAGTGAGGGCGACCGCCACGCGTTTCGTGAGTTGTATCAGCGCTATACTCCTGTATTATATCCATTTGTAAAAAGTTTATGTAAGGATGGCGCCTTATGCGAAGATATTGTGCAGGAGGTATTTATCAGGATCTGGGATAACCGGGTAAAAGCGGTAAACATAAAACAGGTTCGATCATATTTGTTTAAAGCTGCTAAGAACAGGTTCCTCAACGAATTAAGAAAACAGAAAAGCGAGCAAAGGCTTATTAATAATCTCCTCTATAACGGAATTGGTACTGAAACGCCCGAACAACAATTGACATTTAAAGAAGGGATGCGTTTGGGCGACGAAGCCCTGTCGCGGCTATCGCCTAAACGAAGGACCATTGTTGAAATGAGTACCCGTGAAGAGCTGAGCCTGGATGAGATAGCTGACCGGGTTGGCTCCTCTAAAAATGTAGTGAAGAAGCTTCTTTACCAGGGTTTGGCGATGATGAAAAAATATAAATTTTATTAAAAATCTTTTTGCGGAGGGGTCCTTTTGCCAGACATGCGTGTCTTAAGGGTGATATGGACCAACAGACATTTGACGATTTTTTGAAGAACGTAGCGCAGCAAACGCATTCCCCGTCAGCATTAGCCGATTTTCTTGCCTGGCTGCAGGAACTTCCGGAGGAGCAGGCTGCAGCAGCCCTGGACAGGTATGAACAGGCGTTCAGGGCCGGAGAGGAAGTTGATAAAGAAGCGATCAGGCGCATAGAAGAAAGTATCGAAAACCGGCTGGATCTTCATCATCCGGTTCCTGTCATACCTCATACACGCACTCCTGTTATCTTTTACCTGAAAGTGGCCGCCATTTTCATAGTGGTAGTATCAATGGTATCTTTTTTCCTTTATCAAAATCATTTTAAGAATGCCGGCACGGTAGCCAGTCATCGTGCAGTCGAGGCCATAGTTCCTGGCAAAAACCAGGCTGTGTTGAAACTGAGTGGGGGAAGATCCATCCTGCTAGAAGACGTGGCCGATGGTGTTATTACAATGAATGATAAGGCTACCGGTTTTGAGAAAAAAAGCGGTTTACTGGTGGCAAAAAGCGATGGACGATCGATCGATGATGCAGCCGGAATAAATATGCTGGAAACGCCCAAAGGCGGACAATACCAGGTAGCGTTGCCTGATGGCACGAAGGTATGGTTGAATGCATCGACCCGCCTGTTTTTCCCAACTGTTTTTAAGCCGGGCGAAAGAAGGGTAAGACTGGAAGGCGAGGCTTATTTTGAGGTGAAACACGATCCGGCCAACCCTTTTATCGTAGAAACATCCACCGGTACATTATTACATGATCTTGGAACAAGTTTTAATGTGAGCGCCTACCAGGAAGATGCACACGAAACCACTACACTTTTAACAGGAAGTTTGCAGGTAACACGAAATCAATCGCAGGTACTGTTAAAACCGGGGCAGCAGGCCAGTGTAAACGCACAACAAATTGTGGATGTGCAGGAGGTAGAAACCAGTTACGCGGTGGCCTGGAAAGAAGGATATTTTATGTTTAACAGGGAACCGATCAAAGAGGTTATGAATAAAATAGCCCGTTGGTACGATGTAGACATAGCATATCAGGGGGCAATTACAGAAACCCGGTTTTGGGGTACTGTATCCAGGTTTTCCCAGGTAAGCGATGTGCTGAAAATGCTGGAAGCTACGGGTCGGGTTCATTTCACCATTGAAGGAAGAAAGGTGTATGTAAAAAAATAAATAAATGATCTGAATAGTAAGGGCCGGAGTGCTACGAACACCACGGCCCTGTTTTAGATTTTCAATCAAGCGTTTCCTTAACTCAATTAAAAAACTATGTAAATCTATGACTTTAAATTCAGGTATAAAACCTGTACCAACCAAAATTAAAAGCCTGCAAAAACTACTCATTCCTATGAAGCTGCTATTCTTCCTGTTGTTTACCACTATACTACAGGTAAATGCAAACAGCTATGCACAGGGCATCTCGCTCAAAGGCCGCAACATACCCATCGAGCGAATTTTTATGGAGATCAGAAAACAGGCCGGCGTAGCGGTATTATGTGAAAGTGAGGTGCTGGAAAATATTAAACCGCTGACAGTAAATTTCAACAAAACACCGGTTACGGAGGTGCTGGAATTTTGCCTGAAGCAAACGCCCTACACCTGGCAACTGGAGAAAAACAGCATTGTGATCAAAACGATTACCCGGTCTGAACACAGTGTGCCTGGTATTGACATGCTGCAGAAAGTAATCAGGGGTAAGGTTACCGACGAACAGGGCAATGCACTGCCGGGTGTAAATGTGCAAACGAACAAGGGCAATGGAACCATTACAGATGGCGATGGCGTTTTTAGTCTGTCGGTTCCGGACGATGTAACAAGCCTTACGTTCAGCTCTATCGGGTACCAGTCAAGGACCATTGTATTGGGCGAACAAACCATGCTTAGTGTTTCATTGAACAAAATGCCGGTCAATTTAAATGAGGTGGTGGTAATAGGATATGGAACAAAAAGAAAGGCCGACCTGGTTGGTGCTGTGGACCAGGTAAAGGGAGCGCAAATTGAAGGCCGGCCTGTAGGCAATGTAATGCAGGCATTGCAGGGATTATCGCCAAGTCTGGTTATTCAGCAGCGCAACATGAACCCGAACAACAACTCGATGAACATCAATTTGCGTGGTATCAGCACTTTTGGTAATAACTCACCATTACTTGTCATCGACGGGGTTATCAGCAATGATGTCAGCGACATGAATAACCTCAATCCAAATGATATTGAGGAGATCTCCATCCTGAAAGATGCCGGTAGCGCAGCCATTTATGGATCGCGCTCTGCCAATGGGGTTATTCTCATTTCTACTAAAAAAGGGAAACAGGGCATGAAGCCTGTAGTCAGTTTCAGTGGCCTCGTGGGTTCACAAGATCCCCAGATCCTGGTTAAACCCTTAAAAGGATATCAGAATGCATTGCTTCGAAATGATTCCTATATCAATTCAGGCGCCGACCCAATTTACTCACTGGAACAAATACGTCAATTCGCTAAAGGTGATAGCGAGTATTTCCTGAAGGGTATTTTAAAGAATGGACTGCAACAAAACTATAACTTCAGCATCCAGGGCGGTTCGTCGAATACCAGTTATATGATCTCGCTTGGGTATTATAACCAGCAAAGTAATTTTAAGGGGCCTGATTATGGGTTGAAACGTTATAACCTCCGTTCGAATGTCACCACCCAGATTGGCCGGTTAAAACTGTCAACTATACTTTGGTATAATAGATCCGAAGGAAATGCCTACCAAGGCGATGAAGGCTTTCTGATCGCCGACGCATCACGCCTGCCGGTATATAACACGTATATCTTAAAAGATAGTATTGGCCGGTATTATAATAATGATGTGTTGACCGGCGGCAATCCTTTAGCTGCACTGGAGCATGGAGGATACATAAAGACCACGAACGATAATTTCCAGGGAAGTTTGAATGGCGAATTGAAGCTGCTGGATGGATTGAAAGCAAAAGGATTGATTGGCCTGGATGTTCGGCCGGAAAACAGGTTGATCAGACGGTTCTACTGGCCTGTTTACAGTTTATCGGGAGCCGAAACTCCTATTAACCAAAACTCCTCGAAGGATTATCACATAGAAGATTACAGTGGTAATTCAACCCTGCTGAATGTACAGGCCATGCTTGAGTACAACAAAACTTTTGCAGGAATGCACAACGTTTCTGCACTGGCAGGGTTCTCCAATGAATCATACAGACAAAAACGCCAGGAAATAAAAAAGAAGTATGTTGATCCGGTTTTAGGGATTCCTATTGACGGTACCATTATCGACCCCAGTAGTTACAATACAGTGGGCGGCACAACGGAGAGAAGTATTTATTCTTATTTTGGAAGGCTGGGCTATGCTTATGGCGATAAGTACTATGCAGAAGGAAGCTTTCGTTACGATGGTTCTTCTAAATTCGCCAAAAATAACCGGTGGGGATTTTTCCCTTCTGTGTCTTTGGGATGGCGCATCACCGAAGAGCATTTTTTTGATTTCTGGAAGAACAATATCGGCGATCTGAAGATCCGGGGTACTTATGGCAGACTGGGCAATCAGAATATAGACGATTACCAAACGCTTACCACATACGATATCTACATCAATCAATATGGCTTTAACAATGTGGCGGTACCAGGTACAGGTTATACATTCGGTAACCCTGAACTGAAATGGGAAACCACGTCTTCCGCTAATATTGGTGCAGATGGTACATTCCTGAAAGGAAGCTTAAGAGTGGGTTTCGACTATTTTCATAAACTAACGAAAGGTATTCTGTTAACGCCCCAAACACCAATGGTGCTGGGCGGTGCAGTGCCCAAGGCCAACCTGGGCGAAATGAAGAACCAGGGTTGGGAAGTAAGCATTAACTATTCCCTGCGTCATAAGGATTTCAATCATTCGTTTGGGCTCAATATAGCTGATTCATGGAATGAGGTTACCAAATTTGAAGGATATGAACAGATAGAGAAGTCAGACGAAATTGAACGCATCATTCGCGTAGGGTTACCTTTGTACAGCTACTTTGGCTATAAAACAGCTGGCCTGTTCCAGAATGAGGACGATGTTAAAAGTTCCGCACTGCCTGTTGGCTTTTCGCCCAGGCCCGGGGATGTGAAATACAAGGACCGGAATGGCGATGGCATTATCAATGATAACGACCGCTATGTGCTGGGCCATGCCTTTCCACGGGTAACTTTCGGGTTCAACTATGTATGTCAATGGAAAGGACTTGAGTTAAATATGTTATGGCAGGGAGTTGGAAAACGCGATATGGCGCTGCGGGGAGAAACCATAGAACCCTTCCATGGCGGCTATTCATTCGTGATGTTTGAGCACCAGCTCGATTACTGGACGCCTGCCAATCCTGATGCAAAATGGCCAAGATTAACTGCTCCGGGTACGGCTTCTACTATTAATAATTACGGTAAAGGATCAGACTTTAACATCTTTAATGGCGCCTATGCGCGATTGAAGAATATCCAGCTTGGCTATACGCTGCCCCAAAGGCTGACTTCAAAAATAGGTGTAAATAAATTGCATGTATTTGTAAACGGGCAAAATCTGCTTACGCTCAGTAAGATTGATTTTGTTGACCCGGAGTCCAGCGAATTTGGAAACAACATGAATGCCAGCGGCGCCAACAGCGCCCGTAATTATCCAAGGCTTAAATATATAGGAGGAGGGATACATGTGGAATTTTAAAGCACATCAATTCAAATCAGGAATTATGAAAATGAAGTTTGCAGAAATGGGTCCTGTTACCATCCTGTTGATGGCATTGTTGCTCAATGGATGTGTGAAGCTGGATGTAGTGCCTACCAACAAGTTCACCGACGAAACCTACTGGACTACAGAAGATAAAGCCAATTCGGTTTTAAACATGGCCTACCGCCAGCTATTTACGAACGATTATTTCATGCTGAATGAAATATTAAGCGATAATGTGTACAATGGTTATGGAACTACCAGCGAAAAGGTGATTGCATTAGGGCTGGCAGATGCCTCGAACGCCCGCTTTGCCGATGAATGGAAGGCCTGTTATGGAGGTATAAAAACCTGTCACACATTTCTGGCCAATATTGACAGGGTTACTACTATGAGTGAGGAGTTAAAGAATAAAAGAAAAGCGGAGATCCGTTTTATCCGTGCATGGCTTTTTCTTGAACTGACCACCTGGTATGGTGATGTTCCTCATTTTACGCGCGACATTTCACTCACTGAATCAAAAACGGTGACGCGTACGTCGCATGAGGAGATCATGGCATGGATCCACCAGGAGTTGGATGAAGTGGCTGCTGTTTTGCCAAAACGTGAAGACTATGCTGCGGCAGATAACGGAAGGATCACAAATGGCGCCGCCGTTGCACTGAATGCGCGTGCCTATTTATATGAAAGCAACTGGGCTAAAGTGGCCGAATATTGCAATAAGCTCATCAATAGTACCACATATGGTACCTATAGTTTGTTTCCTAACTATGAACAATTATTCTGGGTCAAGAACGAATATAACCCGGAGATCATTTTAAGCCTTCAGTATGTACCTGTGAACAGAACCTGGGGAAACCTGGTTGACTATGCCCCGATGTCGGCCAATGCCCGACTGTGTCTGGCTGCACCTACCCAGGAGCTGGTGAATAGTTACCTGATGAAAAATGGGCATAAGTGGACGGCTGCTGATCCTGATTATGCCAACCGCGATCCCCGGATGGGAGCAACCATGGTGTATGATGGGGCTACCTGGATCGACAGATCCGGTAATGCCTATCCGGTAGTCATTCACCCGGATGGAACAACGCCTCCCAATAAAATATCAGATAAGTACACCGGTGCGGGTACTGCCCAAACACCAACTGGTTATTACTACCGGAAATTCTGCGATCCCGATCCTGCGGCTTATACAGGTGGTAGTTGGGAGTCGAACCTGAACCTGCCGTTGATTCGTTTCGCTGATGTATTGCTGATGTATGCCGAAGCAAAGAACGAACTGAATGAAATGAACCCTACTGTTTGGGAGCAAACGATTAAGAAATTAAGGCAGAGAGCAGGGTTCGATAATACAGCGGAAGCAATGGATCTGCCGGGCGGAGATCAGGCTGTATGGCGCGAAGTGATCCGCAATGAACGGCGCGTGGAACTGGCGCTGGAAGGATTGCGCATATTTGATATCCGCCGCTGGAAAACGGCAGAATCGGTACTGACTCAGGAACGGCATGGTGCGAAATTCGATAAAAGTAGTGGCAGTTATGATTATATTAAAATTCCTGCCGGAAGCTTTAACCGTAATCGCGATTATCTGTGGGCCATTCCAAGAGCAGAACGTTTGCTTAATTCAAATCTTACTCAGAACGAGGGTTATTAATTATTAATCAGCACAAAATGAAAAATTATAAATTATCCATAGCTTTTTTTATCCTGGCGGTTGCAACCTTTGCCGGATGCAAGAAGGAAAACAAATTCAAAGAGGTTAAAGTAACAGAAGTAAACACCCTGTATTCTCCTGATGATGGACGTAATGTTGTGCTGCAGGCGGCCGGATCGGCAACGCTGTACTTCGAGTGGGAAAAGGCGATAGCTGAAGACAATGGGGTAGTGTATTATGATGTTTTATTTGATAAACCCGATGGCGATTTTTCCAATCCTGTATTTGTTGTTGCCGCCGATAACAACGGTACCAGCACGGGAGCGAGTATTACCCATAAGGTATTGAACAATATCGGTAAACTTGCCGGGATAGCATCTGGTGAAGAAGGGAAACTGAAATGGACGATCGCCTCTTCAAGAGGATTAACAAAAGTGGTTTCTCAACAGGTTCGTATCATTAATATCACCAGAACAAATGGTATTGATGTGCCCGATGCACTGTTTCTAACGGGGGAGGGAACAGAAGGAGGCGCCAGTTTGGCACAGGCATTGACGGTTAAGGCGCTGCCAGGTGGAAACGAATTTGAGATCTATACCAAACTGCTGGCCGGTAAAAAATATTCTTTTGTCGATTCAAAAACCAGCGTATCCAGAACTTTCTCGGTAAACGCAAACGGTACTTCATTCAAAGAATCGAAAGATGGCGCTGCGGTAGCAAAAGATGGTATCTATAAGATCAACCTGGATTTTAGTTCCTCGTCTGTTTCGATATCGGAGATCACCAAACTTGACTTTTTCATGTGTACACCCAAAAAGCGGGAAACACTCACTTACCAGGGCAAAGGCGTTTGGCGGGTGAATGACATTGTTCCTGACTTTACAACGAGTTGGCCCGATGACAGGTATTTCTTCTGGATGACCATTGGAGGAGCGGAACAAAAAATAGGCAGTTCCAATAAAGACAACCAGCCCCCGACCGTTACAACCGGATCATTTTTTTATCTGGTCTTCTATCCCACAGATAATAACCAATGGGATTATTCTTTCAAGTTCCCGAACCAATCGGTGAAGAAATGCAGTATCACCGTTTCATTTAGCTCAGATGCGGCCAACTATACGCATGAAATCATTTACTAATGAACAATAACCGTAACAATGAAATGGCATTGCGGGCCAGGTGTTCAACAAAAAAATTGCAAATGCAGAAGTTCTTATTCATTGCCGGGGCAGCTTGTACGCTTGCCTGCGGAAAAATTAAGGATGTATACATCGATAACAGTACCAAATACAATATTGACTGGAGCGCTGCCGCAGACAGCAGTAGCTCAAGCTTCGTTAGTGTGTATTGGAATTCTACCAAACATCATTTTAATAATGACAATTTTGGCACGGTGAACCAATTTGATTACTGGCCGGAAGCCCATGGGCTGGATGTTTTGGTAGACGCTTACAAACGCACTGGAAGCACGCTTTATAAAAATCGTATTGATGAATTTTACGAAGGGGTAAAAGCGAAGAACGGAGGCAGCTTTTACAATAATTACTATGACGATATGGGGTGGCATGGCATGGCGCACCTTCGCGCATTTGAAGCCACAGGTGATGCCCGTTATGAGGCATCCGCAAAACAGTTATGGCAATGGATCGTTGCCGGCTGGAATGATTTCGATGGGGGCGGAATACCCTGGAATCATGAGAATAATGATGCCGGACGCAGCAAGGGCGTTCCCGCCAATGGTCCGGCCGCCATTATAGCAGCCCGTAGATGGCAGAAATATGGAGCAACGGAAGTAATAAACGGGCTCAATGATCTCCAATGGTTTGATAAAATTTACAATTGGATGAAGGAACATCGCGTGGTACAGCAATCCGGCCGGGTATATGATAATTTTAGTGATACTAAAGGCGACTGGACGTACAATGCTGGTACTTATATGGGCGCGGCGTTGGAGTATTACAATATTACCGGTAACAAGGTGTATTTGAATGATGCTATTAAAACTGCAGACTGGACAACCAGCACCTTGATCAACGCTAATAACAAAGTGTTGAGTGATTGGGCAGAGCAGCAAGACCATGACGTTAACCTGTTTAAAGGGATCTTTGTACGCTATCTTACTTTGTTGATCAGGAATAAAGACCTGCCTGAAACGAACAGGAAAAGATATATTTATTTTCTCCGGAACAGCGCACAGATCTTGTGGACAGCAGGGACCGTTAAAAACCCGGTTGTCTTATTCGGTTACCATTGGTGGCAAGCCCCAACTGAGTCAAAAGTTGCGTTACGTACGCAGTTAAGCGCTTGTATGTTGATGGAGTCTTTGGCGCTGCTGAAAGCAGAAGGATATGTAGAGTGAATTACAGTTTAATCACCTTCTGCGTAAACTTTTTATCGGAAAAAATTACCTGTACAAAATATGGGCCGCTGGCAAAGCGGCTCATATTAAAAGTATAGCTGCTTTTACCATTCCCCTGAGCAACCTGTTCCCCTATTTTTTGTCCCGCACTGTTATACAGAATGATCGTTTTTAAAGTAAGCGGATATGGATAAAATTGTACGGTAAGGGAATTGGTAGCAGGATTCGGTGTAACCATAAAGCCTTTTGCCAGGAGATTGGGATTTACATTTGTACTATAAATATGAATGTCGTCGAGGTAAATATTGTTCTCGTTTTCTGTTGTATTCATAAAAGCCAGTAAAACAGGTCCGGCGTTTATATAAGAGGAAAGATCAACACTATCTTTCCGCCATTCAGATGGAGCAGGCACAAACGAAGTTATAGAAAACCCACTTCTTGTAATAAGCGCACTGCCCCATTTTTTGTAAAGGCTGGTATAGGTAGCGCCGCAATCGGTGCTGATAAGCACCTGTAAAGTGTCCCGGATATACCCGGGACTAGACGGGTTGGTCTTTACAGCAGCGGCTACCTGAAAAGTGAGAAAAGCCGAATCGCCATTGGAAATACTTTCAATGGGCAGGCGAAGATAATCCCGCTGACCAATCACCCGGTAGTCGAAGTTACGCATGACCACACAGGCATTACCGGTTTTTGCCACTCCGGTTACCCGTTCCCAGGAAATAGTATTATCAGGGTTAACAATGTCCCAGCCGGCGGCAGGAAAAGTATTGTTTTCAAATCCTTCCGTCAAAGGCCCAGTAACTGCCTGATAATATTGAAAGGTGCAGGTATTGGTATCATTGGCGCCATTCAGATCTGTATGTCCGTTAGGCGATTCAACCACCACCTTTAATACATGGCTACCCTCGGTAGCTATAGTGAGCGTATTCAATGTAATGATCGTTTCATCCAGGCTAAGTAGTGAACCAGCCCAATGGGTCAATATGGCGGGTCCATTATCTATACTGGCATACAGATCGGCTGATGAAAGTGTTTCGATTCCCCGGTTACGCAGCGTAATGACAGGTGAAAGAGTTGCCGAACATACCCGTTGATCCGGGGTTGTAATTTTTTTGACAGCGGCATCCAGGCTAAATAAAGGTACCGGGTCGGCGCCATTGGAGGTAAAATAACCCGCATGGAAATCGCTTAAAGCAGTTTCCATGCGTGAAACCTGCCCCCAGGTAAACAGGCTCATGCAGGGATCATCGGTATAATCCATATAATTTTGGTACAGGATACCCGGCGCAATAGGACTACAACCATCCGTTACTATAGCACCTCCCGGGCAACCGCTGGTGAGTGTTGCCTGGTTCGGGGTGTCATCTACAAAATCGGTTCCCGTGCAACCATTTTCGTCGCCCCAGATATGATACAGATAAAAAAAATGCCCGGCTTCGTGAGTGAGTGTACGCCCCCTGTTGGTGCGGGTAAGGGAGTCGGCAGGCAATGTTGTATAATGAACGACTATTCCTTCTTCGGCAGGTACACTGGCGCCCGGCAAAGTGCTATAGCCTAAAACAAAACCGGCAGACAAGTTAGTGATCCATACATTAAGAAAACGGCCAGGGTCCCAGGCATCATCTCCACCCAGCGTGCTGTATTTAAGACCTATATCAAAAGTACTATATACAGGACGTGCAGTAGTAACCCGAACAATACCATTTGAAGGCTCATTATCGGGTGTTCGTTGGGCCAGTTTAAACTGGATCTGGCTTTTACCAAACAAAGGTTTAAAAGCAGCAGGAAGGTTCACGGAATCACTGTTCATGCCTGCAAAATCTTTATTTAAGACATCCAGCTGGGCCTGTATTTGAGCATCGGTAATTACAGCCGGGTTGGTGAGAACAATATGAAATATAACAGGTACATAGATAACGTTTCCCTCAATACGTAAAGAAGGACCGGTTGTTTTTCGTTTATGTACGGATTGCAAAAATTCGCCCGTTTGTTTTTGAAATGTTGCTTTCAGTAACGGCTTGTTTTTGAAGGTATGTTCCAATACCTGCATAGTGCCGCATTGCCTAATCAATCCATTCTCCTGTGCCAATGAGTAATTCCTGTTGCCCAGCACCCAGATGCTTATAATTGCCAAACGGCTGATCACTTTTAGATATATGATCTTTTTCCGGAGATAGTAATTCAGATATGACAATGGAATAAGTTTATGGTCTTACAGCTGACACCAAAGTTTTGAAGAGGGTTGCATATGAACCAGAAGAGAACAGCTGTTGTATCATTATCGAACAAATTTCTACAGTAAAAAAGTATAAATTTCTGAGTATTAGTATTGTATAATTAGGGCATATTTCTGGTTACGCTGAAAGAGCGTTTGTGTCATTAAATTCAATATGGTTAAAAACCAGGATATGTTACAAAGTTTCTTAAAAATAGCTTTCCGGAACCTTTTATCACGTAAAGGTTTTACCCTGATAAATATTGCGGGGCTGGCCACCGGCATTACGTGCTGCCTGCTGATATTTGAATATGTTGCTTATGAAAGAAGCTACGATACTTTTAATAAAAATGCTGATCGTATTTTCCGGGTACAGGATGAAGAATATCAGAATGGAAAACTGGTAGTGCCGTGCGCATCGGCCATGCCAGGGGTTGCGCCTGCTATGAGGCGCGAATTTCCGGAAGTGGAGGATGCAGGCCGTTTAAGAAAAATGGAATTTTTGTTGGGCAATGAGGCTCGTAATATAAAGTTTAAGGAATCTGATGTTTATTATGCTGATGAATCGATAGTAAATATTTTTCAACTTGAATTCAGGGAAGGAGACCCAAGAACTGTTTTATCAGAACCGGATAAGGTTATTATATCAGCAGAAGAAAAAAGCAAATATTTCGGCAATGAAGACGCATTGGGAAAAGTGCTGACCATTTATTCAAATGGTCGTACACGCCCGCTGCAGGTGACGGGCGTCTTCAAAAATTACCCGGCCAATTCACATCTTAAGTTAAGTGTCCTTGTTTCGTACCCTACCTACAGTAAAGTAATAGGTACTTATGGTAAGCCGGATGATGTGTTGGAGACAAGTTTTGGCTGGACGGACTTCTATACTTATATCCTGTTGCGTAAAGGAGTGAACTCAAAACAGGTAGCCGAAAAGTTACCAGCGTTTATTGACAGACATTTCAACAATCTACCGGAAAACAAAAATCAGGGTGACCGTTATTCACTTAGCCTGATGCCGCTGAAAAACATTCATTTATATTCTCATTATACAGAAGAAGCCGAGGCAAACGGGGATGGGCAATCGGTAAACATTTTATTTCTGGTTGCCTTTTTCATTATAGGAATAGCCTGGATAAACTATATAAATCTCGCTACAGCCCGTTCACTTGAGCGTGCCCGGGAAGTAGGCTTAAGAAAGGTGCTGGGCGCCCTTAAAGGAGAATTGATCTGGCAATTTATGCTGGAAAGCCTGATGCTGAATGTACTGGCGCTGGTGGTTGCCTGTGCCATCACCCTTTCGGTAAATCCTTTATTCGCTGGCCTTACCGGCCGGCCATTGCCTGCTTTGATCTCCCTGCCGTTGAATTTTCAGCTGTACTTTATCGTATTGTTAGCAGCCGGAACCTTTCTTTCGGGAATATATCCGGCATTGGTTCTTTCCCGCTATCAGCCGGTAGTTGTGCTGAAAGGTCTTTTTAAAAATGCGGCTGGTGGCCAATGGCTGCGTAAAGGCCTTATAATAGGTCAGTTTGCCATTTCTATAATTCTTATTGCAGGAACGATGATCGTTTACCGGCAGTTACACTATATGCAAAACCAGGGATCCGGAGCTGACATAAATGAAACGCTTGTGATAAAAGGTGCTTTGGGAAGTATCAGAGATTCTGCTTACCAGGATGTTTACAGCGCATTCAAAGAAGAAATGCTTAAGGTGAGTGGCATAAAAAGCGTTACAGCATCTTCGGGAATAATGGGGGAAGAAATTTTGTGGTCCACAAACTGGAACAGATTACAGGGTGGTAGTAAGCAGGCAAATAATTTATTTCACCTGGGTATAGACGCTGATTTTATTGAAAGCTATGGTTTGAAGATGGTGGCTGGTGAACCTTTTTCCAGGGTTTCGGGAGCCGACAGGAAGAGAGTCATCCTAAACGAATCTGCGGTTCGAACCCTGGGTTTCTCATCTCCAAAGGCTGCTATTGGGCAACTGATCTCCGGTGGACAGAATAATATGGATTCGCTGGAAGTAAAAGGAGTAATTGCAGACTATCATAATGAAGGCTTGCAGAAATCCATTCAACCCCTGGTGATTTTCGCCGACCGCAGAACGCGCGGGTTTTATTCTGTTAAAATGCAAGGGAAAAATGCAGGATCTACGGTCGCTTCCATCAAAAAGATCTGGGACCGGTTTTACCCGGCTGATCCTTATGATTATTTTTTTCTTGACGAATTTTTCAACCGTCAATATGCCGAGGACAAGCGTTTTGGGCAGGTATTCGGACTTTTCGCCATACTTGCCATTGGTATTGCCTGTTTTGGATTGCTTGGATTATCTGCTTATAATGTTCTTCAACGTACAAAGGAAATTGGTGTACGTAAAGTGTTGGGGGCATCAGTCCACAGCCTGGTGCTTACCTTATCCAAAGATTTTCTGAAATTAATAGCATTTGCTTTTGTAATTGCGATCCCAATCACAATTTTAGCCATGCACAGCTGGCTGCAAAATTTTGCTTACCGAACCGGTATCCCCTGGTGGATATATGCATTGGCAGGGGTGCTTGCTATTTTGATTGCGCTTTTAACTGTAGGCTTTCAGTCTTTAAAGGCGGCTTTAGCCAATCCTGTTAAGAGTTTAAGAACGGAGTGATCCTTTTGTAACAATTAAAAAAAGGGTCTCTTTCGAAACCCTTTTTATCTTTTGTTGCTTTCTGCAAATTCGTAGCTCCCCTTTAGGAGCGGCGGATTATTGCTTTACAATTTTTATTGTCTTAATACTATTATCTGTACGCGTTAGTTTAATTATATATACACCGGTGTTCAATGACTGAATATTAATGGTATTGCCAGGCTTTGTTACTCTTTTTAATTCATGGCCATTGAGGTCATATACTGTCAGCGTTTGCACTTTCTCATATCCTTTCAGGTACAGCTGGTTACTTACCGGGTTGGGCGATAGGGTCAATGCATTGTTTTCTGCTACTGTCAGTTGTTGCTGAATGCGCTGGGTAGCCAGCCTTGCTGATAAATTATCAGTGATGGTCAAATAATTTATATTGAAACCGCCGGTTGCCGTAGCAATGCCGATGGAGTAGGTGCCTGCCGGTAAGGTTACATCATGCGCCACGTTCGTCCAGTTTTGCCAGCCACCTGTATTAGGGATGGTCACTGAACCTAATTGTGTGGCGCCGGCATCTTTTTCCAGTCGAAGGGTGGTGCCGGTGTTCGCACTGGCCACGCGATAAATAATGCGATAAGAGCCCGCAACAGGAATGGTTACGTTGTACGACATCCAGTCACCGGCATCTATATAACCTACATTCAATCCGCCGCCAGCATCTGTTGTGGCTTCGGTTTGTATGCCAGCCATATAAGTATAATCTTCCGCCTGTATCACAGTTGAGAAGAAGGAGGAATTGGTTTCCACTTTCAAAGAGGAGGTGGAATCATTAAAGCTGTCATCGACCAGGCAGGCATCGTCGCCGGTTTTAACAATGGCAGTGCCGCCAAAATTGTCGTTCTTGTATAAGGTGACCTTATAGCCGCTATTCACTTTTAGTGAAGAAATATCATCATTCAATATTCCCAGTGCATTCAGTTGGCTAAGCGTGTAGGCGCCTGTATTGAGTGCAACGGCATAACCGCTGTAGTTGCAGTCCTTATAAACGGTTGCTACGCCGCTTGTTGTTAAACCGGCATAACCGCCAATGGTGATGGTAGCACGTACAGGCGATGGGGCATTGATGGTAGATGATTTGTTAAACACATCATCATAACAAAATGAATAGGTAAGGCTGTTAAGACTGATGTCGGGTTGATGCCAGAACTTACAATACCAGTTATACGGCGACGATACATAGTATTTCGAATCGTTGCCAAGATCCTGTGTGGCGCCATTGCCCAGTGTAAGGTCTATGGCATGGCGGTTGATCGCTGCGCAAATTTGCGCCTGAACCACTTTATCCCATTGTCCACCGCTGGCCATTACACCGCTGCCTTCCATAACTTCTGTATTGGTTGGTTTATTTGAAATAACCCCAACCGCCCCGTCGGATGTGCGGGTGAAGCTAAACGTGTTTCCTGATACGCGACCGCTCCAGGTGCCAGCATCACCGGCATTAAAGATCAGGTTCTCATTGGCATATTTCGACCAAATGGCATCGATGTATGAGCCAAAGTAGTTGGCCTGTGCGCCGCCGCTTTGGAAGGCACTTGTTTTAGATGGGAATTTAATGATACCATTGGTGGCATCATAACAACCGGCG
>NZ_JBJMLX010000437.1:0-13445 GCF_045805085.1 Niastella sp. | reverse complement strand
CGTGATACGCCAGCTGCATAAAATAATAATGCAGCGGTGGTTTATGCGCGCGCAATTCTCCGTTGAAGGTGGGAACTATCCAGTCATGGCGTTCCATCATTTCCCGGGCGGCCTGTGCATTACGGGCTTCATCCAGTATATACATGGGTGCAGCGCCTATACCGGTAAATAACAAAACAGCTGCAATGATAAATAACCAGGTTATTTTGTTTGTGCGTAAATGCAAGAGAACATTATTCCATTGTTGTAGCATACGACTGAGGTACAGGTTTTGGCGTATTGGTTTTTAAAGGATCTATAAAGATAAAAGGTAATCCGGGCAGGGAAGAAGCGACCGTTGCTCCATAGAATAAGAGGCTGGCCATTACAGATACGGTATGATCGAGGCCAAAAATGTGCGCGCCCCATAAGAATACCACTTCCCGGGCACCTAATCCGCCAATGGTAAAAGGTAACACCGCCACTACCGAGGAAATTAAAAAGATGAGCATATAATCTTCGGTATGGGTTTGTATATGTAACGCCTGTAAAATGCAATACATACATACCACCTGGAAGATCTGTACGGCCAGTCCCCAGGCAAAAGTGGGGAAGAAACCACGAAGAAAATAGGGAAAGAATATTTTTATCAGGAAATAGAGAACAGGAATGCCTGATAAGATGCCGGTCATCAGCCAAACGCTATAGTAACCGCCTTTAAAAGCAATTATCCAGAAAACGCCCAGCAACAATCCCAGCGCCAGCAAACCACTGAAGCGGTCGAGCAACACGGCAGCAGTGGTTTTTTTATAGGCTACATTATAATCTTTGGTAAGCCGAACAACTTTGTATGCATCTCCGCTGATGGAACCAGGCAGGAACAGATTGTAGAACATGCCCAGCCAGTACAGCTGGATATTTGTCCATTCAGGCAGGTGAATATCAATATTCCGGAAATAAACATTCAGCCTGAATGAAGACAACATTTTGGAGAACATAAAAGCGCCAATGGATAAAACGATCCATAACGGATTGGCTAATACAAGTACCTCTGACAATTTCTTCAGATCGATCTTATGCGAGATATACCAGATGCACAATGCCGAGATAAGGATCTTGATTACCAGTTTCAACCATTTTTTCACCGGCTCAGACGGCATACGAAATGTAAGGATCATGAAACTTTTTTTAATGTTATATCGAATAAGATTCTTTTCTCACGCCCACCCATTCAATTTTCACCTGGCGCAAATACCAGTATACCAGCAGCCCCGAAAAAGTGCCAATTAAAGCGCCGGCGGTTACATCGGCCAGGAAATGCTGTCCCAGGTAAATACGTGAATACCCGGTAATAATGGCTATGGCCAGGTAAATGATCGAAAAACGTTTATCGGCTGTGTTCAACGCAAGGATGGTAGCAAGGGCAAAAACAGAAGTAGTATGGCCGGATGGAAAGCTGGTCATACCGGTATGGGTGATGCCTTCAATAAACCAGGGGTACTCGGCATTTGAAATAATGGCATGCGGCCGGGGTGCATGAAAAGCCCGTTTCAATATTTGCGAAACAATGCCTGAAAACAGGTAGGCAGTGAGCACCTGCATAGCTAAAGTTGTTCTTTCTGCCAGTAACAGAATTAAAAAAATGGCGATGGAAAACACCCCATCGCCCAATAAAGTGTAATTCTGAAAAAATGTATCCAGGTATAGCGTATGGATTGAGTTCAGACCAAAAAAAATGGCTCTGGGGGAAAAGACAGCAAGACTAATTCCGCTTATGGTGAGAACGATAAGCAAAACACCCCAGAACACAGGATCGGCTTTAATTATACGAATAAATCCCTTCACTGTTTTTAACAAAATTATCCCGGGCGTGCTACCTTAAAGTTACAGCAACGTTATCAGTATGTTACGCACATTGTGGAGAATGGGTGGCATGATAGTAGTAATTACTGTAATTTCGACGCGAAATTTACGTGGCCCCAACGGGCTGCTTATTATAAGTAATTCAATCACATGATCTGGTACGAAAACGACGTTAAAAAACTGGAAGCAGTAAAAGGAACTTTACCATATATCCCCGAAACCATTTTTTATGGCAGTTCCTCTATAAGATTGTGGGTAGATCTGTACGAAGACCTGAAACCGCTTCACCCCGTTAATCTCGGATTTGGCGGTTCCACCCTGGCTGCCTGCGTTTGGTTCTTTGATCGCATTATGGAACCCTATGCGCCCCGTCACATTGTTTGTTATGCGGGCGAAAACGATCTGGGCGATGGTCGCACGCCCGAAGAAGTATATATTTTCTTTTGTCAGTTCCTGGCCTGCCTGCAAAGGCGTTTCCCCGATGTTCCCATGACCTGGATCTCTATAAAACCAAGCATTACCCGCTGGAACCTGGAAAAAACGGTACGGTACACCAATCAACTCATCAAAGCTGAGATAGAAAAAAGCAATGGTAAATATTATTACCTCGATGTGTTCGATCGCATGCTGGATGCCAACGGACTGCCGGTAAAAGATCTGTATGAAGCAGATGGCTTACATTTAACCAGAAAGGGGTATCTTATATGGAAAGATGTGTTGCAGCAGCATTTTGCAACAATCTTCAAAATTTCATAACAGGCATGTAACAGCTTTTTGCTGAAATTACCTGTCATTTGAATAATCAATGACGCGAAAGTATTATAAGTGGTTTAGCCCCTCCTTATACAGGCACATGGAACTGCTTGTTTTCGGTCATGCCGGTGCATCAGTGCTTTTTTTTCCTACCCGCACCGCCCGTTTTTATGATTATGAGAACTGGAAAATTGTAGAGGCGCTGCGGGATAAAATAGAACA
Organism: Niastella sp.; assembly: GCF_045805085.1. Lineage (NCBI taxonomy): Bacteria > Pseudomonadati > Bacteroidota > Chitinophagia > Chitinophagales > Chitinophagaceae > Niastella > Niastella sp. The sequence goes on along the minus strand of NZ_JBJMLX010000437.1, from coordinate 10,628 downwards.
GGGAGAACTGCAATTGTTTTGTGTGGACAGTGTTGATATTGAAAGTTTTTATGCGCCGGTTCCACCCAGTGAAAAAATAACCCGCCACCTGCAGTACGAGCACTATATTTTGCAGGAAGTATTACCGCTCATTATGTTCAGATCCAAATTCACCTCTCTTACGGCGGCAGGTTGTAGTTTGGGCGGCTACCACGCGGTGAACATTGCATTCAGATACCCGGAATATTTTAATAAAGTAGTGGCTATGAGCGCCCGCTATGATCTCACTTTATCTGCACAGTCATTCCCCGACTTGTTCAATGGGTATGTTGATGAGAAGATCTATTACAATATGCCCAGTATGTATATGCCTAATTTAACTGACAAAGCATTACTGGAAAAAATCCGCAAACTGTCCATCAGTCTGGCCGTAGGCAGGGAAGACCCTTTTTATGAAAACAATCTGCAGTTAAGCGCGGTGCTTACCAGTAAAGATATTCATCATACCCTGTATGTGTGGGACGATGAGGCCCACCGGCCCTATCACTGGCGAAAAATGGTTCGTTTATATTTATAAAGTTCTTCGCTCGCCGAAGCTTTAGCGAAGGTGAGTTAGCTAATGCGCCTGGTTGTATGGTGGCAATCACAAAATGATCCACAGCCTGGTCACGTTTTTTGTAATACAGGAATTTCCCCGTAACCTGGCTGTTGTGCAAATGGGGAAATTGTTCAACCACCCGCACCTGGTAGCCCAGCTGTTTTAAAGAATCCACTTTCCAATCCTGGGTATATACCACAATGTTGTTTTTTATGGTATCCAGCTGCCGGGTATCAATTCTATGGATCGGTCCATTATAATAGAATTGAAAGGCGTATTCCGCCGATACATCATTGAACATATATACCGGCCCCTGTTGTGTATTCAGGGAAGCCGCCGCATGATTGCCGGATTGGTACTGAAACAGCATGGGGTAGAACAAGGTATTCAAAAACAGGTTCACCACCATTATTACCGCAAACGACCTGGTAAGCACATGTTGCAGGGAATTACCAGGAAAAAGACGCACTATTGCCAACGCCAAAAGCGCCAGGACAACAATCGCCGGGATCTTGTATGGAAGGTTCACCAGGATCAGTAACCCTATACAGGCTGCAAAAAGAAAGTAACACAATGTATGCTGGCTATACGTAATGGCCTTCAACAATCCTTTATGCTTCAGGTTCAATAGCCAGTTGGCTATTACTATGGCAAAGAACGGAAACAGGATATTGGTATAATGCGGTAACTGGAAACGGGATAACGAAAACACCAGGAACCCGGCCAGTGAAATACCGCTGCAGATATAATTGCCATTTTTTGAAATAATGGTTTGGTAGTTTTTTATAGTTGATCCCACGAGGATAAACAGGATAATAGACCAGGGTAAAAATGCCCATAGCATGGTATGAACAAAGAAAAGCTTATCGCCAGAACCTTTAATTGGACCGTTGTTAAAAAAGCGGCCAAATTGGCTATCCCAGAAAAAGAAACGAATCCCCGAAACATTGTGGTGACCGAATACCAGTTTTTCAGGATGCAAGTCAAACTGAAGATATAGGGTGATTAACTCCGGCAGTATGAATATCAACACCATTATTATGCTCAGCCACCAGCGATAATTAAGGAACTGTTTCCAGTCTTTTTTAATGATCCACTCAATAACAAAACCGGCCATTACCATGCAGGCAATGAAGATGCCCTTGGTCATTACTGCAAATGCCAGCAATAATGAACCAGCTACAAAATTTCTGAACTTGTTATCGCGATAGGCCAGGTAATAATACCAGGCGGCGCCGATCATTAACCCGGTTAAAAACGGTTCGGCCCGAACATCGTTGTTGGAAAGAATTAAATGTTCAGCCGAAATGTAAATAAGCACGGCCCATTGTGCAGTTTGCTTATTATATAATTTATTGGCGAACGCGTAGGTATAATAAATGCCGGCCAGCCAGAACAGTAGTCCGGGTAATTTATAAGCAAACGAATTAATGCCAAATACTTTGAAACTAAGAGCGGTTATCCAGAAGGGAAAATGCGGTTTATCGAGCCAGTCATTGCCTTCTATCATTAATTTAATAAAGTTGCCGCTTTGCGCCATGTTTTTGGCAATGGTAGCATATAAAGCGCCATCCGGTTCAAGAATGGGCAACAGTAAGCCACTGGCATTAACGATGATGCCAATAATAGTTAGCCAAATGAACCAGGTATCTAATGGGTACGCGGACTTTTTTTCCAGCTCCGGGGATTGTGAAAAGATCATAATAAATTTTAAAAGCTAGGGCAAACTTAAGGAAGGATTTTTTAAATACTTGTCATAATCCCGTTTAACCCAGACTTCAAATAATTTACACACACACAAACCGGTAATAATACCCAGTACAGCGCCACCTACAATGTCAAATGGAAAATGTTTACCAACATATACCTGGGCCAGTCCGATTGCAAATGCCCAAAACCACAACCAGCGCCATTTTTGTTGCTTAATATGAAGAATGGTGTAGTACCAGAATGTTGCCAACCCAAAATGATTGGCGGCATGTGAAGAGGGGAAGGAGTATTTACCACCACAACCAATAATGCCGCGGATAACAGTGGTCATGTCCTCATCGTAGCAGGGACGTAACCGTTCAAAATGATATTTAAGAATAGTACCGCTGGTAAAATCAGTAATGGCAAAACATAATAGTGTTAAACAAATAAACTTTAAGCCGGTAGGCCTGTCGAGTTGGTAAGTCCAGTAAAGCATGAAAGCATACAGGGGCACCCAGGTGTATTGATTGCGAAGGAGCAACATGATGAAATCGAGCCAGCGGGCGCTCATATCTCTGTGAATAAAAGTAAAAGCAATCTTATCAATATGGTCGAGCCAGTCAAAAAAATACATGCCTGGTATATTTTGATGGTGAAAGTAATCAGCACGTGTGACGTAACTTTTACCGGTGTATTAATTGTGTGTGATTAAATTACAATTAATGTTTTCATAAAATTGCGCTAACACATCCTTTATAGAACCCATCTACTTTCGCTGCCGAAGAAATTCAGCACTAGTCATCCAAAAAAACTGATTTATGGGGCTACACACCTTTAAAAGAGCCACAATATTCCTGTGGCTGCTAGTAATTCCTTTTTTAGTACAGGCACAGCGATCTATAACCGGAAAAGTGGTGTCCGCAAAGGATAATGCACCTGTTTCCGGCGCCTCTGTGCAAATAAAAGGATCCGGTACAGGAACATCCAGTAATGAAGCAGGCGCCTTTACCATCCAGGTAAAAGAGGGCGACATGCTTGTGATAAGCGGCGTTGGTTTTGATACCAGGCAGATCAAAATTGCCGGCGAAGACAATTTAACGATCTCACTCAGCGAATCTGCAAAAGATCTGAACGAAGTGGTAGTAACGGCGCTTGGCGTAAAGAAAGAAACCAAAAAACTCGGTTATGCCGTGCAGGAAGTGAAAGGCGATATCCTGGTAAAAGCCCGTGACCAGAACCCGATCACCGGATTGACCGGTAAAGTAGCCGGGTTATCAGTAGGGGCTTCTGCCGAATTGTTACGTAAGCCAACCGTTTTGTTACGGGGTAATGAAATTAATTTGTATGTAGTGGATGGTATTCCTATCAGTACCGACACCTGGAATATCAGTCCGGACGACATTGAAACGTATACCGTTTTGAAGGGACCTGCCGCTGCAGCACTTTATGGCAGCCGGGCACAGTATGGCGCCATTCTCATTACTATGAAAAAAGGCACGAAAGCAAAGAAGGGATTTGCTGTTGAGTTCAATTCAACCAACTCCATCGATAAAGGCTTTCTGGCCTTCCCACGGGTGCAGGATGAATACGGTCCGGGCGAGAATGCTCTGTACGCCTTTGGCAATGGTAAAGGCGGTGGTAAAAATGATAACGACTATGATGTATGGGGGCCTCGCTTTGAAGGCCAGCTGATCCCTCAATATGATGGCGCATATGATCCTGCTCAAACATATGTTACCACTTTTCCTGGCGGACATGACCAGGATTATTCGGGCCATATAAAACCAACCCCCTGGATTGCCCGTGGGGTAAACAACCTCGGTCGCTTTTTGCGTACCGGTTTTCAGTCAACCAATAACGTTGCATTGAGCGCTTCCGGTGAAAATTATAACATGCGTTTTTCGATGTCGCATTCTTACCAGCAAAGTATTATCCCCAATATGGGATTGAATATTACCAATTTCAATGTGTATGCTGGGGTAAATGTTAATCCCAGATTAAAGATCGAAGCCAATGTAAATTATAACAGGCAATACACGCCTAATTTCCCGGACGTGGATTACGGGCCAAACAGTTTGATATATAATGTTGGCATTTGGACAGGCGCTGACTGGGATGTTGAATCTCCAGACCTTAAAGCCATCTGGAACCCATCCAAAATAGGCATTCAATCTGTTTTTGCCGAATACCAACGCTATCATAATCCCCGGTTCATGGTGAAGGAGTGGTTGCGCGGTCATTACAAGAACGATCTGTTTGGCTATGTGTCTGCCAATTTCAAGATCAATAATAACCTGAATGTAACAGCCCGCACGCAGGCAACTACGTATGGTTTATTAAGAACGGAACGCATGCCTTTCTCGGCTCACCCATATGGCCGGGAAGGCGGGTTGGGCGATTATCGCGAAGATCATCGCAACCTGTTTGAAAATAATATCGAGCTATTACTGGCTTATAATTATAATGTACATAAGTTCCTGAACCTGTCGGGTTTGGTAGGCGGTAACGTACGGTCGTTTACCTATAATTCAACCTTTACCTCTACCGATTACATGACTGTGCCCGGCGTTTATACTTTCAGCAATACATTGAACCCGGTACAGGGCAGCAGTTTTTCATCAGATATGCGGGTATACAGCGCTTATTATTCGCTGGATGCAGCGTTTGATAAATATGCTACGCTGTCTGTTACCGGGCGGCTGGACAAATCATCAGCCCTGCCAAAAGCGCACAACAGTTATTTTTATCCGGCGGTTTCTGCGGCATCCGTTATCTCTGATTATGTGACCCTTCCAAGAGTTATTTCTTTCCTGAAAGCGAGAGGTTCCTTTGCGGTGGTGCATGGGGATGCCACTTCACCAACGGTGGGTATGGCGCCGTTTAATTCTATCTCAGCCTTTGGTGCTTCGCCATCGGGTAATTCCTTGTTCGATTATCCGCTCAATTACGGAAATAATTACCAGTCACCATACGGTGGACCTGATTATTCACTCGCAGCCGTGTATTCAATGAACAAGCCGTATAATAACCAATCGGCTGCTTCTTATACTAATAACCTGTATGACCCGAATATAAAAACGTTCAACCGGGTGAATTATGAAGAAGGCTTCGATATTAAACTGTTGCAAAACAGGGTAGGATTAAGCGCTACTGCTTTTCAGTATGTAGATGGTCCGCGTATTCTGGCTAATCCCATCTCAACCGCCAGTGGTTATGGCTATTATTACCTGAATGCGTTAACCACGCAAAAAAGCGGGTATGAATTATCGCTGAACGGCTCACCGCTCAAAATGCACAATGGCCTGTTCTGGGATGTAACCGTCAACTGGTCAACCTTCCAGGATAAATACAAAGAACTGCCACCCGGACAGACAACCTATCAAACCTTTTTCAAAAACGGCGATCGCGTTGATAAATTATATACCTCAGCCTTTGCCAAAACAACCGATGGCAAAATTATTCATGATAATGCCGGCAAGCCCTTGCAAAACCCGGTTCCTCAATTCCTGGGTTACCTGAATGCCGATTACCAATGGAGCATTTACAACAAGGTCGGGTATAAAGGATTCACCCTGGGCTTTCAATTCGACGGAAGTGTAGGCGGTGTTACTACCGATTATATCCACAACAAAACCATGCGCGGCGGCCGTAATATAGAAACGGTACAGGGCGCACTGGGTGTGGCCAGAAAAGCAGACAACGACCATGCCGGTGACAAAACTTTTCCAGGTGTATATGTAGGCGATGGGGTAGTAGTATCGAATGGTAAGCCAATAAACTTCGATAATAATGGCGCCATCATCAACTACAAAGACCTGCAGTTCGGCGACAATAAAACAACTACGCATGTGCAGGATTATGTAAGTAAGTTTTATGGTGTGGATGAATCCAACCTCATGAGTAAAACCTTTGCCAAGTTGCGCGAAGTAACGCTCACCTATGATCTGCCAACAGCCCTGTTAAAGAAATCGTTCATTGACCGGGCCAGCATTTCACTCATCGGCCGTAACCTGATCTATTTCTATAAAGACAAACGGTTCAAGGACGTAGACCTGGATCAATATAATTATGCAACAGGTGCTTCGGGTTTGCAATCGCCCACTACCCGTCGTTATGGAGTGAACCTGAACTTGGCATTTTAACAGGAGCTAACTAAACTATTACAAAATGAAAATCAAGCAATATATCCCATTGGTAGCAGCTGTTGTACTTGCTGCTACCGCTTGCAAGAAGTCGTTTAACGACATGAACAAAAATGAGAACAAGCCGGCTACGGTACAGGCTTCGCTGTTGTTGAACGGTATTTTGTACAATATGTACGAGGCGCCCAATTCAATGAAAGAACGCTGGTGCCAGTATTATTGCTGTAATTATGATTATTATGGCAATAACCGCTACGACTTTGGGTCGGGCGATGATTATTACGCTGCGCTGAAAAATGTGACAAAAATGGAAGAGGAAGCCATCAAAGGAGGCGCCGCCGCATTAAATCCCTATACTACGCTGGCCAAATTCTTCAAAGCCTATTTCTTTACCAAAATGAGCCTCGCCATGGGCGATCTGCCTATGACAAGCGCCTTACAGGGAAGAGGAAATCTGACGCCGGAATATGATAGTCAGAAAAAGATCTTTCAGCAATCACTGCTGTGGCTGGATAGCGCCAATAATGAGCTGGCCCAGTTAATAACAGCCAAAGACAACACGCTTGAAAGAGATTTTTATTATAGTAACGATCTGGCAAAATGGCAAAAGCTGGTAAATACTTATCGTATTCGTTTGCTGCTTCATTTAAGTAAAAGGACCGATGATGCAGACCTGAATGTTAAACAACAGTTTGCAGCCATCCTTGCCAATAAGGTGAAGTATCCTGTTATGGAAGATGCTACAGATAACCTGCAGTTTGTATACGTACATCCTTCCAATGACTATCCCATGAACCCCGGTACTTTTGGCTTCGATGGATCACGCTATAATACATCAGGTACCTATGTGGGTTTGTTGACGCAGTTACAGGATCCACGGGTATTTGTAACTGCAGAACCTGCTGCGGCCCTGGTAACAGCGGGCAAAAGCACAACAAGTTACGATGCCTACCTGGGCGCCAGTCCGGGTGAAGACCTGGGTGCTATGTATATAAAAGCCAATGGTGGGCAATACTCCCTCATCAATCGCAGGCATTATTATCAAACCTATTTAGGCGAGCCTTCGATCCAGATCGGGTTTGCTGAAATGTGTTTCAATATTGCAGAGGGTATTGCCAGAGGCTGGGCCACTTCCGGTGCTATGGGAACAGCAGAAGATTATTATAAAGCCGGGATAAAAACATCCATGGCTTATTACAATATCCCCGAATCTGGTAAGTTCAACGCCTACTTCATAAAAGACGGCAGCCCAGGTGGCTCAGATGCAAAATATGATGTGGCATCTATCAACGTTGACTTCAATGCCTACTACGCGCAAACAGCCGTCATCTATGCCGGCAATAATGCAGCCGGAATAACACAAATACTCAATCAGAAGTACCTGGCGCTGTTCCGTCATTCAGGTCTGGAATCGTACTACACGTATCGCCGTACCGGTGTGCCCAACTTTACCATGGGACCTGGTACCGGCAACAGCGGCCGTATAGCCATGCGCTTTCAGTATCCGACAAACGAAAAAGCAGGTAATACAACCAATTATACAAAAGCATTGCAAAATCAGTTCAGCGGTAATGACGATATCAATGGCGTGATGTGGCTCATAAAATAAAACCACAAAGGCACGGGGAACCAGGGCTCAAGGTTCAGGTCTTGAGTCCCTGGTTCCCGTGTTTAAAAGAAAATATTATGGATAGCATACAGGAGGGGGTAGGGGGAGGCAAGTATTAATCAACTGATACTTGATTACTTACAAACCTTTGCCCGGTTCAAAAGCAATACCATTACCACCACCTGGAAGGGGGTGTATGCAAAACTCACCAACGGAGAAAGCCATCTGTTTGAATCGCCCGAGCCGGGGGATTATATCTTTAACGGGCTGGGAGGGGCCGGTATGACCCTCTCGTTCGGGCTCGCAGAAGAAATAATAGCTGGTTTGTAAGTTATTGTGTTACAGCTGTCTTTTCTTTCTTTGCTGCCTTTTTAGGGCTGGTTGATTTGTCTTTTTTAGGCGTTTCTTTTTTAAGCACTTTCACGATATCGCCTGCCAGCAGCTTACTAACCTTTTCTAACCGGTTTTCAAGTTTTTTATCTTTTAAATGATAATCAGTGAGGCTACCTGTCAATTTTTCAAGGACAACTTTTGATAGTTCTTTCTTAGATACTTTCCCTGATGTGGGTTGCTTTTTTATAGTACTCATGCAAGAATAGATTTAAAGACTTAACCTAAAGGTAACAAATGCGTAACATTCTCAATGTTAAGTTTTTGACCAAAAACCCCAATAACCGCTGACAGATAATTATATAGATAAATTTGATAACAGTGATTTAATACTGTGGTATCATTGTATAAGTTACCTTGCGGCGATTTCGACCATCTAAATTAACTGCATGAAGTGGACCCTGATTAGTAACATAACAGCCGACATTAAGGAATATCATTTGGTAAGTGATGAATCGGTACTGGCTGTCATGAAATACAGTCCGGAACAACAGTCGGTACGTATTTCGTATAAAGAAGAACGTTTGGTGTTCTTTATGGAAACAAATGGCTATGCCAACCGCATTGTTTTTAAAAATGTGTACGGTGTTGATCAGGGAAAATTCGCCCACCATAACCACAACAATACCGGCCGGCTCGAGATCAATAAACAGATCTTCGATTATAACATTGTAGACAATAACCAGCCAAGGCTGATCATTCATCAGCATAATAAACAGGAACCACTGGCTGTATGTCAAATACCGGCCAGCCCCACCCGACAGGATTCTTTTTTTGAACAGGCAGGAATGGTGTTAGGCATGTGCTGGTTCGCTAATATCCCTGCTGCCCAAAAAATGCAGGGGCTCTCACAATAGAATTAAACAAAAAAGGTGATGCCATTTTCCGCCAAAGGGGGAGAATGGTATCACCAGCAGTGAAATGCGATAAAACTGAATTACCCGTTAGTTGAGGGAAGTTTCACTTAAATTTTGCTTTACTTCCTCTTCAGACAGGTGTACAAAATCAGCAAACTCTCTTATTGAAACATAATCTTTTTTCTTCCGCCCTAAAGATTCGCGAATACTTTGGAGTAAACGTTGGGCTGTTCGTATATTAATGCCAAGTATCTTGGTGATATCGTTGGTGTGTATCACCAGCCGTTGGGTCAAGCTCCTGGAAGTGGCGAGCGATTTTTTGGCGGTTTTTTTCTTTTTACCGGCAGCTTTCTTTTTAGGGGCCGCTGCCTTTTTCTTTACCAGAACGGTCCTTTTTGCAGCAATGCGTTTCTTTTTAGCCATGCTGTTCAATACATTTAATGGTTAAGCCAATAGTGGCAGTTGGCTTACTAATCGGAGCATAGTGTACAAAACTTCCAAAGTACTTTTCCTGGAAGTACTACTGATCTGACTGTGTAAATTAAAGGACTTTTTGAAATCAGGCAAATAAAAATGCAACCAGTAACTTTAAGCGGGTTGTTAGCGCTTGTGCTGTGTAGTCAAGCAGTTTGCAGTACACATATTCAGTATATTGCCATAAAATAGGCCACATGAGATACTCCATCAACGACGGATTTCCTTATTACATTGAATTGTTAGGCGATCGTGATTATGTTCAATTATTCAATTCAAAAGAAAACCTGAACCTGCTTACATCCCTTACCGATGAGCAGGCTGCTTACCGGTATGCCCCCGGTAAATGGAGCATTAAACAGATCATAGGACATATTACCGATCACGAGCGCATTATGACCTACCGGGCGCTGCGGTTTAGCAGAAAGGATAAAACACCCTTACCCGGCTACGACCAGGATACATTTGTTGATAACAGCCGTTTTGATGAGCTCACCATAAGCCAGCTGACAACTGATCTTGAAAATGTAAGAAATGCATCTATCAGTTTCATGAATTCATTATCCAAAGCACAGTTGGCGCTTACCGGAACCGCCTGGAAATATGAATTGCCCGTTGAATCATTCCTGAAGGCAACTATAGGTCATGAATTGCACCACATGGAAGTTTTAAAGCGATTGTACGCGCCTGCGTTCTCTTAAATAACATGAAGTATTACCAACGTACTGCTTCAAACTTCCAGCCGGGCACTACTTTTTGCATTTCTGTTTCATCATCGCGTTTGGTTAATCCACAATCCAGGTACTGTTGATGCAACCTGGCCAGGGCCTGTTTATCGAGTTCCACGCCTAAGCCTGGTGCAGAAGGAACGGCTACGGCGCCGTCTT
>NZ_JBJMLX010000436.1:0-15595 GCF_045805085.1 Niastella sp. | reverse complement strand
TTATGAATCCAACGCTCTAACCACCTGAGCTATCCCGCCATTTATTTCCAGCTATTCCCTCACATTTTACTGTGCCCTGAATAATGGGGTGCAAAAATAGAAAAAAATCGTTTCCCGGAAAATTTTATTAAGCAGTTAACCCACAATTATTTAAGAAAATTGGCTTTTGGGCGGTCAGAAATAGGGTTTGAGCTTGAAAAAAGTAAAAAATGGGTCTGTGATTCGAAAATAAACCCAAAAAACGCCCATCTTCGCATCCTGGTAAAAGGCTCGGCATAGGAGCCTTTTTTATTTTCTAAAGACAGTGTGGCTATGAGTAAACAAAAATTGACTGAGCAACAATCGGCTATTATAAAAGCAATCGGCAACCTCCGTATCAATGCTGTGGCTGGGTCCGGTAAAACCACCACCATTATTGAATACGCTGCTTCCCGGCCGCCCAATGCCCGCATCCTGTACCTGGCGTTTAATAAATCGGTGAAGCTGGAAGCTACCCGAAAGTTTGAGGAGTATGGTCTTACCAATACAAAGGTGGAAACGGCGCACTCGCTGGCATACAAGCATATCGTATTCAGGTATAACTATAAAGTAAAAGCGCAGGGGTACAAGAACAGCGAGATCTGTAAACTGCTCGATATCCGCGGCAATGAAGAAAAGCATGCAGAGTTTGTAGTCGCCAATCACATCAGCAAGTTCGTTGCTTATTTCTGCAATAGTGATAAGGCAAAAGTGCAGGACCTGAATTACCTCGACACCATTGTGGATGCTAATGCCAAAGCATTTGTTCGTTCCTATTATAAATTCATTGAAGACGGAACAAGGCTGTTGCTGGCCAAAATGGATAGGGGTGAGATAGAGATCACGCACGATTTCTACCTGAAGAAATTTCAATTGTCGAGCCCTGACCTGCCTTATGATTACATTCTTTTTGATGAAGCACAGGACGCTTCTGCCGCTATGCTCGATGTGGTCATGAAGCAGACATCCATTAAGGTAATTGTGGGCGACACGCATCAACAGATCTATGGCTGGCGGCATGCGGTAAACTCATTGGATAAAGCCAACTTCAACACCTTACAATTATCAACCAGTTTCCGGTTCCCACAGGAAATTGCCAACCTGGCTATTGATGTGTTGGCATGGAAAAATCATTTGTCCGAAACCAAACCGGTTGCTATTGCAGGTAAAGGCGAAGGGAAAAAGGATACTGTTAAAGCTACCATTGCCCGAACCAACCTGGGTTTGTTGTTGAATGCCATCGATTATATTACTGATAATAAAGTTAAACACATCTATTTTGAAGGGAACATCAATTCCTACACGTATGGCGATGATGGCACTTCTTTGTACGATGTACTGAATTTATACAATGGCAATCATGATCGCATCCGCGATCAACTGGTGAGTTCTATGAAAGACATCGACGACCTGGAAGAATATGTGGAGAAAACGGAAGACCACCAGCTCGCCACCATGATTGAAATTGTGCGCGAATATGGCAATGAAGTACATGGCATTATTAAATCGTTGAAAGAATTACATACGGGGGATGAGAACAGGAGTAAGGCTGAAATGATCTTCTCCACAGTTCACCGCGCAAAGGGAATGGAATACGACGTGGTGCACCTGGTAAACGATTTCCTGTCTGAAGGAAAATTGAAAGACCTGAAAGAGAAGCATAAAAACGACAAGACCGCCACTTTTGACACGGCCCGCCTTAGCGAGGAGATCAACCTGCTATACGTAGCAATCACCCGCACCCGAAATAAATTGTTTATTCCGGAGACACTGTTACCAAAAGATTTTCCTGCTTCTGCCCGAATTATAAAAGTTAAAACCAGGGAAACTGAGCTTAATTACAATGCTGTTGAAAAAACAGTTTTAAAACCCGCTACTGTTAAAAAGAAACTGGTTACCACAGCGCCAAAAAAAAGAGCATACAACGTTCTGCAGAAAAGAGAAACCAACAAAGATGCTTACAAACCATGGACGCCCGAACTGGATAATGAACTGAAAGACCACTACGATAATGGGACAGCTCTTGGTAAAATTGCCGCCCATTTCGGTAGAACCAAAGGTGCCATCATTGCCCGCCTCAGGAAATTAAACCACTATTTTGAGGAAGAATAATAATCAGCGAGTTATATTCTATTTTTAAAAAAGGAGAGAAAATATTTGGTGGATTATACCAATCGGTATATTTTTGTGTCGTTATGACAAAAGCAGAGCGTACAAGACATTTTATAGTAGAGAAAGCAGCCCCCATCATAAATAAAAAGGGAATGGCTGGCACCTCTATCAATGATATCGTTGAGGCTACCTGTTTAACCAAAGGTAGTGTATATGGTAACTTCGAAAGTAAAGATGAGATCTGTCTGGAAGCTTTTGACTATCTGGCGAAAAGGGTAGGGGCTGATATGAGTCAGGCTATGTCACGCGCAAATACCAACCGCGAAAAACTAGTTGACCTCCTTGATTATTACATTAATAATGTAATGGCAGAGAATAATTATGGTTGTCCCCTCATGAATTTCGGAATCGAAGCTGATGATACCAATCCTGCTGTTAAAGTTAAAGTAAATAAGGCCATTCTTACTACACAAAGCCTTTTTGCCAGAATAGTGCGTGCGGGAATTGAAACCGGTGAGTTTAAAAAAACAGTAGATGCAGACGCCTTCGCAATAAAAGCTTTCGCTATGATTGAAGGTGGAATGTGGATCGCACGGCTGCAGGGATCGCCAAAACAAATGCAGGTGATCATTGGCTCGTTAAGACAGGAAATTAATGACTATTGCCAATAGTCCTTTTTTTTGACTTAAAATATACCGATTGGTATAATCAAAAAGAAGACAATCATTTAAAACAAATAATATGAACATCACAAACAAAACCATCCTCGTTACTGGAGGTGGTACAGGCATTGGCTTTGCTATAGCCAACAAATTATCAGGAAATGGTAATAACATTATTCTGGCTGGCAGAAGAGAAGACGTTTTAAAAGAAGCGGTAGCCAAATTGCCAAACGCATCATACATTGTTACTGACGTTACCAAAGATGCTGATGTAGACAACCTGGTGAAACAGGTAAAAAACAAATTCGGAGGTTTGGATATCCTGGTGAACAATGCGGGAACAGGTATTTTTAATCCACTGGATAGTGACTCAGGTAAAGTGTATGAAAATGCCAGATTTGAAATAGAGTTGAACTATCTCTCCGTAGTAAAACTCACTGAACGTTTTCTGCCTTTCCTGAAAGCCAGCAAAGAAGCTGCGATCATCAATATTGAATCCATCGTTTCTTATCTGCCCTCTCTCGCAATACCTACTTATAGCGCCACTAAAGCTGCTTTGCACTCCTATTCACTGGCATTAAGGTTGACATTAGAAGCGTCAAATCCGCACATCAAGGTGTTTGAAGTGTTTCCTCCATTTGTTGATACCGATCTGGCAAAAGCGTTCGATGCTGAAAAATTATCACCAGATGAAGTGGCGCTGGATCTGTACAACGCCCTGTTAAAAGATGAGTATGCAGTAAGAAATGGACAAACAAAAGAAGTGTACCCCGCTTACCAGCAGGCGCCTGAAATTACATTAAAGCATTTCAATGGGATAGAAGCGTAAAAAGGATGAGCTTTTTAACAAACTACCTTTGAGCTCTTAAACAAAGCTTACAAGTCCTGTAAGTGCCAACTTTGTGGTAATAAAATTAATTATCATGTCAAAAGTTTGGTTTATTACAGGCAGTTCCCGCGGATTGGGAAGAGCACTTACAGAAGCAGTATTAGCTAAAGGCGATCAGGTAGCAGCTACCGCCCGTCAACCAAAGCAGTTAGATGACCTCGTAACGAAATATCCGCAACAGATACTTCCGCTCCGGTTAGATGTAACAAATAAGAAGGAGATCACCGCCGCTGTTGAGCAGGCTGTTAAACATTTTGGCCGTATAGATGTGTTAGTGAATAATGCCGGTTTTGGCGTTGTTGGCGCAGCTGAAGCGTTCACCGATGAACAGGTACGCAGTCAGCTCGAAACGAATCTCTATGCCCCTATTGAAGTTACCCGCGTGGTATTGCCCTACATGCGTAAACAAAGAAGTGGCCGCATTTTGCAGATCAGTTCGGTGGGCGGTCGTATAGGTAATCCCGGCCTCGCTATTTATCAGGCGGCGAAGTTTGGTTTAAGTGGATTTGCAGAAGTATTGTCAAAAGAGGTGGCGCCATTGGGTATCAAGGTTACTTCTGTTGAACCGGGCGGGTTCCGCACTGATTGGGCTGGCGATTCAATGTCTTACGCACCTGCTATCGAAGGCTATGAAACAACTGTTAATGCGCGTGCCGAATATTTTCGAACCGGTAAATTTGTTCCGGTGGGCGATCCGGTAAAAGCTGCGCAGGCAATGGTAGACCTGGTTGAACATCCCGAACCTCCAGTTCACCTGATATTAGGCAGTGAAGCCGCTGGTATGTTAAAACAGGCCGATGAAAACAGAAAGGCCGAATTTGAAAAATGGCTGCCTGTATCATTGTCTACAGATCATGATGAAGCCACCAATTTTCTGAATACTGAGTACGGGAAAGAATTGACTGGCAAAAAAAATTGATCTTTGTATAGCATTTAAAAACAGATAATATGGCGCAAAAGCCGTCAAAACCTGAAATTGTTTACTCCTGCTACCACCAGGTGAGTCGCGGGGGTGAACAATTTGTTCAGGACCATGTGTTAAGTTACCACGTGTCGGGCACATTGATCGTGAATGATGGTAACCAGGAATACCAATTCGTTGGAGGGGATATTCGCTTCGTGAAAAGAAATCAGCTGGGAAAGTTTGTAAAGCATCCGCCTGAAAACGGTGTATTCAAATCTGTTTCCATCATCATCGATCAGGAAACATTGCGCAATCTGAGTATCGAGCATGGCTATACGGCATCCAAACACCATACTGCTGCATCCATTTTCAAAATTGCTCCGCATCCGCTGGTAAAATCGTTTATGGATTCTTTACTTCCGTATGAGAACCTGCCATCGGAAGAAACCAGCAGCTTGTTGGCATTGAAAGTAAAAGAAGCGGTATTGTTATTACTGCGTAGTGAACCTGAATTAAAAGATATTTTATTTGATTTTACTGAACCTGGTAAGATCGATCTGGAAGCATATATGTTGCAGCACTATCAGTTCAATGTAGGGCTTAATCGTTTTGCCTATCTTACGGGCCGCAGTCTGGCCACCTTTAAGCGCGATTTTGAAAAGGTATTTCATACAAGTCCTGGCAACTGGCTTTTACAAAAAAGGTTGCAGGAAGCCCATTACCTCATCAAAGAAAAAGGAAACAAACCTTCAGATGTATATTTGGAAGTAGGCTTTGAAGACCTGTCGCATTTTTCGTTTGCTTTTAAAAATGCCTACGGCGTAGCACCCTCGAAGATCTGATTTTAACCAACCATTAATTGGATGGTACCGTTAGGGCCTTTGTATTATATGAGCGCTATTCGTAATTATACGATAATGACATCGCTTAGCAGCACGGAAATAGGTATTTACAAGAATTACTTAAAGAAAGAGTGGAAATGTATAGCAGTTGGAATGCAATTTGTAATAATGGGGACAGGATATTCAAAGGATATTGGATTTAAAACGGGGGCGTTATTTTTATCTTGCCCCCTCTTTTTAAAACTAATATCTTTTCAAAATATAAATGCTTACTTCCTGGATCCGTACCCGCATCATGCCAATGCCTTGGTTATGTTTATGGCATGATGATAGAACCGTTTTTTATAACGCTGAATGATCAACGCTTACCGCCGGTGCAGCCGGTGTGTAGCTGGCAGCGTTTTGTAGCTACTTTTGCCTTGAATGTTTCTAATACCTTCAATAAAAGAGTCCCGTTCAGTTTAGTCTGGACGGGACTCTTTACGTATAGGCTACAGTGTTTTATCCCTACTAATGTATATAAATTAAAAGAGGCTGCCCTTTTAAAAAGAACAGCCTCAGGTGATATACGTACTAGTTAGATTATCTACTTTTTGCCAGGATACTCCTTCAATGCCTGTTGTAAACAGTCCATCGCTTTATTAAGATCATTCACATTTAATACATAAGCCAGTCGCACTTCATTCTTACCCAGTCCTGGGGTGCCATAAAAACCACTCGCAGGAGCAAGCATCAAAGTTTGTCCGTTATAGGAGAACGATTCCAGTAACCATTGACAAAATACATCGGCATCGTCGATGGGTAAACGCGCCATGGCATAAAACGCTCCACGTGGGTTAGGACAGGTAACCCCGGGCATGTCGTTTAAACGTTTTACCAGCACATCGCGGCGTTTCTGGTATTCAGCTTTGGTAGCATCGAAATAATTGTCGGGCAGGTCAACGGCTGCCTCACCCAGTATCTGGGCAAAAGAGGGCGGACTTAATCTTGCCTGGGCAAATTTCATCACTGAATCCAGCACCTGTTTGTTTTTAGTTACCAAAGCGCCGATGCGGCCTCCACAGGCGCTGTATCGTTTAGAAATGGTATCCATTAATATTACGTGCTCTTCTATACCTGGTAAATGCATGGCGCTGATATTCTCGCCGCCATAGCAAAATTCCCGGTAAGCCTCATCTGAGAACAGGTACAGATTATGCTTCAACACGATCTGTTTCAGCGTTTCCATTTCTTCCCGGCTATATAAATAACCCGTGGGATTATTCGGATTGCAAATAAGAATGGCTTTGGTTTTGGGCGTCACCAGTGCTGAAAATGCAGAAATAGGCGGCAAGGCAAAACCTTTATCTATATGTGAGGTTACAGGTACTACTTTAATGCCTGCAGCTACGGCAAATCCATTGTAATTGGCATAGAAGGGTTCCGGAATAATCACTTCGTCCCCCGCATCCAGGCAGCTCATAAAGCCAAATAATATGGCTTCAGACCCACCGGTTGTTACAATGATCTGGGTATGGTCTACTTCAATCCCGTTCTTTTTATAATACTGTACCAGTTTGCGGCGATAGCTTTCATTACCGGCGCTGTGGCTATATTCGAGTACTTTAAAATCGGCAGTACGAACGGCATCCAGGATCGGCTCCGGCGTTTCAATATCAGGCTGGCCGATATTCAGGTGATATACTTTTGTGCCCCGCTTTTTAGCTCCTTCGGCGAATGGCACCAGTTTACGTATGGGTGATGGCGGCATCAATTGGCCGCGACTACTAAGTGTTAGCATTTCGCAAATATAGGGTACTGGTTTTATGTTCAAAATGCTTTGTTTCTGGTTGAGAATGTGGTATTTACACAAAATACTGTTCTGGTAGACTGGTTCATTTAATGTATGATGAAAGTCAACGGATTACATCCAGCACAAACAAGCATAGCGAACAATGGGTTTGAAAAAAAAATCCTCACAGCTTTCGCCGTGAGGACCAGTTATTTTATCGATTATTACTTTTCTACTTCAGAAGAATTACCCTTTTTTGGTTGCTTTTTCTTTTTCGAAATTAGCGTAGTCTTCAGCTTTCAGCACTTCGCCAGTAATTTTCAATTCCAAAGGTTGGTCTACCCCGGCTACTTTTACATATATGGTTTTATTAAAGGGGCCGGCGGCCGCCGCATTGAAACCGGCAGTGATTTTATCTTCTTTACCTTTTGCAATGGGAGCTTCTGGTTTTACGGGAGTTGTGCAACCGCAAGAAGCAGTAGCTGATTCAATAACTACGGGTTTATCTGTAATATTAGAGAATGCGAATGAATATGTAACGGGTACGCCTTGTTTGATTTTTCCAAAGTCATGGGTTACATCCTTAAACTTAACATAGCTATCCGCCTTTTTAACAGTTGCAGGCGCAGCAGTCTGAGCAAATACACCAGCAGTTAAGATCAATGCTGCAAATGCTAATACGAAACTTTTCATGTGTTTATGTTTTAATTGTTTTTCAATAATGATAAAGACGCATTCACCGGTGCTGAGGTTGCTGGACCTTTAAAAACTGTACCTGTAATCGTCAATGTTTTGAATTGGTGATTATTGTATGTAATGGTGATCGTTTTTGTAAACATGCCTTCAGCAGCCGCATTGTAACCTACTTTAATGGTGCTGGGAGCGCCGGGTTGAATGGCGTCTTTGCTCCATTCGGGCGTGGTGCAACCGCAGGATGCCTGTACATTTTCAAGCATCAGGGGTTCTTTACCTATGTTTACCAGCTCAAAGTTATGGGTAACAGGCCTACCTTGTTGAATTTTTCCAAAGTCATAAGAGGTTTCCTTTAACTGAATAACCTCGGCTGGTTTTGTTTCAACAGGCTTTGTATTGGTAGCCGTTTGGGCTTTGGTAACCAGCGTGACTGTTGCCAGGCAAACCAGTAAAAGCAATCTCTTCATACGTACAAATTTTAAGGTTTTTGGTTGGTATTGGCTAAACTACACAATATCCGGCTATTTCCGGGATAAAAAATGGGTCCTTTTTCTATCAATGGGAATAACATCCTCAACCATAACGTGTTCAAAATTACATTTTTAACGAGCTATTGACCAATTAATTTTTTGGCTTGTGACATTTTTTTAACAACCCCTCAAAATGGCATTAGAATTAATACTTTTGTCGCATGGAAAATAGCACTCACAATCAATCGCTTGCCGGCGAGAAGCTGTCTTTCGATAAATTTCGCGAAGAAGTATTAAATGATTACCGCCTGGCCTGCGAAAGCCGGGAGGTCAGTTTACTGGGTCGCAAAGAAGTACTTACCGGTAAAGCCAAGTTTGGCATTTTTGGTGATGGCAAAGAGATAGCGCAAATTGCAGCTTCCAAATTTTTCCAGCCCGGCGATTTCCTGTCGGGTTATTATCGCGATCAAACGTTTGCTTTTGCCACCGGCCAGGCCACCATTGAAGAATTTTTTTCACAACTGTATGCCGATACAGCGAATGACCCCCATAGTGGCGGCAGGCAAATGAATGCCCACTTTGCCACACCCATCATTGATAAGCAGGGGGAATGGCTCGACCTGGTTAACCGCAAAAACATTGCAGCCGGTTTGGCACCTACTGCCGGACAAATGCCGCGTGCATTGGGTATGGCCCTGGCTTCCAAATTATTCCGCCATTCCGATGCACTGAAAGATCTAAACCAATTGAGCAACAATGGTAACGAGATCTGTTTCTGTACTATCGGTGATGCTTCTACATCCGAAGGTCATTTCTGGGAAGCCCTGAATGCCGCCGGCGTTATGCAAATACCATTGGCCGTTTTTGTGTGGGACGATGGGTACGGTATTTCCGTTCCGCGTCGCATGCAAACTATTAAAGGATCAATTTCAGAAGCCATGCGTGGTATGCAACGTAAAGAGAATACCAATGGTTTCGATATTTATAAAGTAAAAGCCTGGGATTATGCAGGTATGTGTGAAGTGTTTGAATCGGCCATCCGCCGCATGCGTGAAACGCATATCCCGGCCCTGTTTCATGTAGAGGAAGTAACCCAGCCGCAAGGCCATTCTACTTCGGGCAGCCACGAACGGTACAAAACACCCGAGCGCCTCGCCTGGGAACGGGAGTGGGATGGAAATAAAAAAATGCGGGAATGGTTGCTCGAAAATACCCTGGCCAGCGAAGATGAGTTGGAAGAAATTGAGAACAAGGCCAAAGAATTGGTGCGGCAAAGCAAAGTGCGGGCCTGGGAAATGTACATTTCACCTTTAAAGCAGTTAGTAGCCAGATGCATGGAAACGCTCGATACGTTGATCGCGCATGGGGCTGATACCACTGGTGAAATCGCTGCTGCTAAAAATACCCTGGCCGCTAACCGCGAGCCATTACGTAAAGATGTTCTTCAGGCTTTACACAAAACTATTCAGGCGGCAGGTGATTCCCATTTGATTGCTGAAGTGAAAGAATTCTATCAGCAATTGAAAAAAGAAGGGTATAAAAATTACGGTAGCTTTTTGTACGATGAAAGCCCGAAGAGCCCGATGAAGATAACTACCACGCCGTTGGAGTTTGCCCATGATTCGCCCAGCATGAACGGGTATGAGATCCTGAATCATTACTTCGATGAACTGTTCACCAGGAACCCCAGGGTGTTGGCCTTCGGGGAGGATGTTGGTAAGATCGGTGATGTGAACCAGGGTTTTTCCGGCTTACAGAATAAATATGGCGAGAACCGCATCTTCGATACTTCTATCCGTGAGTTAACCATCATCGGGCAGGGGATCGGGCTGGCTTATCGCGGTCTGCGTCCCATAGCCGAAATTCAGTACATCGATTATCTGTTGTACGGACTGCAACAATTGAGCGATAATGCTGCTACGTTGTATTGGCGCACCAAAGGCCGCCAGGCTTGTCCGCTCATTGTGCGTACACGTGGTCACCGCCTCGAAGGCATCTGGCATAGCGGTTCACCCATGGGTATGATGTTGCATTCGCTGCGGGGCATGCACATTTGCGTTCCGCGCAACATGGTGCAGGCGGCAGGTATGTACAATACGTTATTATCAGGTAACGATCCCGGTATTGTAGTGGAATGCCTGAACGGTTACCGGTTGAAAGAAAAATTACCAAGCAATATTGTTGATTATAAAGTGGCGCTGGGTGTTCCCGAAGTTATCCGTGAGGGAACTGATATTACGATTGTTTCCTATGGCAGTGTATTGCGCATCATCAGCGAAGCGGCTGATATTCTGGAGAACGCCGATATCAGTTGCGAGATCATCGACGTGCAAACGCTGTTGCCATTCGATGTGAACCATCTTATACTCGACTCATTGAAAAAGACTAATCGCATTGTGTTTGTTGATGAAGACGTACCCGGTGGCGCTGCTGGTTATATGTACAATAAAGTACTGGAAGAACAGGGCGGTTACCGCTGGCTCGATGTGTCGCCCCGCACTATTACCAGTCAGGCGCACAGACCCAGCTACGGCAGCGATGGCGATTACTTCAGCAAACCGAATGTGGAGCAAATTGTTGATGTGATCCAGGAAATGATGGGTGAGTAGGGAAGCGGGCGATAACAAAGTCGAAAACAAAATCTTAACAAGCGAATTAAAAACATAATAAAGAGAACTTTTAACTTAGAACCCGGAAATAGAACCGGGTTTTAAGCCCCATGTACCAGATCTTATATAACCCCAAAACAATACCTGTGAAGCTACATTTGTATCAAATTGATGCATTTACCAACCACCTGTTCGGAGGTAACCCGGCTGCTGTAATTCCACTTGAAGAATGGATCAGTGATAGCCTGATGCAGCGACTGGCTATGGAGAATAACCTCAGCGAAACTGTTTTCTTTGTGCCCTCAAAGAAACCGGATGCTGATTTTGAGATCCGTTGGTTTACTCCGGTATCAGAGATCAATCTGTGCGGACATGCCACCCTGGCTTCCGCCTTTGTTTTATACCATGTAATGGGCTACAATTACCCGGCTATCCGTTTTCAGTCAAAAAGCGACATCCTGGTGGTTACCAAAAATTTCGACAAGATCAGTATGGACTTCCCCGCCTGGAAACCGGAACCGCTTGCCGATGTACCGGACGAATTGGCCACTGCCCTGGGTAATATTACCATCACCAGCGTGCACAAGTACCGCGATTACCTGGTTGAAGTAGCCGATGAAAGTATGGTACAACTTTGCCAGCCTGATTTTGCCTTAATGAAAAAGCTGGGTCATAAAGTGATCCTCACAGCCAAAGGAAGCAAGGCTGATTTTGTATCGAGGTTCTTTGCACCAACCGTAGGCGTTGATGAGGATCCGGTAACCGGTTCGGCTCATTCGCAATTGATACCTTACTGGGCAGAAAAACTGGGTAAGAAATCATTGTTCGCCCGGCAGCTCTCGAAACGCGGCGGTGAGTTGTGGTGCGAATACCTGGGCGACCGGGTAAGTATGGCGGGTCAGTGTGTGTTCTTTTTAAAAGGCGAGATTGATTTATAAATATTATTATTTGTGCTAACAGCTACCGAAAAACGATTTGTAAAATATTGGGAAGATCAGCGACAGGGTGGTAAAATAAAATACTGCCTGCTGTATATTATAACAGGTTCGTTTGTCGCCACCCTGGTGCTTTCTTTTTTATCGCTGATGGTGGGAGTGGATCTGCCAAACAACCTTGTGCTGGTCGCTATTGGAAGTTTTTGTATAGTTACCATTGCCACCATATTCAGCTGGTGGTATAATGAAAAAAAATTTAAGAAGATCATTCAACGGGAGATCAGGGAAGGAATGAAGCGGGATGAGTCAATAGACAATGTGCAATAAGCAATAGGCAAATACCCTCCCAAATATTCAATCCAGAAATCTTTCTCTTTCTTCAGAACTGGGTACCCGGCAGGCATCTTTCTTCCCAAACAATTTATAGCGATTGCTGGCAATGAGTTTATACACGCCATCGCGAATAGGCTGGGGTACATAAATGAATACATATAACAATTGCCAGCCACGGCCCAGGTACTTTAACATGCGCAATACAGCCGTTGAACGGGTGTATAAAACATTTCCCTCAATTAACATAAAAGAATGGAACTGGTCGGTAGGCAGGTGATACTTTCGCAGGTATTCCTGGCCGGTTTTTCCCTGCAATGACCCAAAGAGGAATCGCTTTTTCTTATCTCTTTTTAAAAGGAACTGAACGGTTCCGTTGCACAAATTGCATACCCCATCAAAGAGAATAATGTATTTCGATTTGATTCCGGCCATGAGGATCAAAATTAAATAAAAACATACCGTATCAGATAAAACAAAACCCTCCCGATTCAGCGGGAGGGTTTTAATGCTTTATATATTTCAATGATTACTGCAGGTTATGGAACACCTTCTGCACGTCATCGTCCTGCTCCAGTTTATCAACCAGTTTCAGCACTTCCTGAGCTTGCTCTTCACCCAGTTGCACAGTAGTGCCGGGGATCCATTCTACTTCAGCACTGATAGGTATAATGTTTCTTTCTTCCAGCGCTTTTTGCATATTGCCAAAATCGTTGAAAGCCACCCGGATCACCAGTACAGCTTCCCCGTTTTCGCCGGTGCCTTCACCCATTTCTTCCAAACCGGCATCGATCAGTTCCAGCTCCAGATCGTCCTGGCTCAGGCCTTCGGGTTTCAGTTTGAACACACCCATTTTTTTGAACTGGAAGCTTACGCTGCCGCTGTTACCCAGGGTGCCATTGCCTTTATTGAAAATAGCCTTTAAGTTGGCTACGGTGCGCACGTGGTTATCGGTAGCAGTTTCTACCAGAATGGCCACGCCGTTGGGTCCATATCCTTCGTACAGGATCTCGTCAAAGTTCTCCATTTCCTTACCTGAGGCCCGTTTGATGGCTGCTTCAACACGGTCTTTAGGCATGTTTACGCTCTTGGCGTTCTGAAAACAACGCCGCAGGGCCGGGTTGGTATTGGGGTCGGGGCCACCAGCTTTTACAGCAATGGCAATTTCCTTTCCAATACGGGTAAATTGTTTGGCCATCCGGTCCCACCGGGCAAACATCGTGTGTTTACGTACTTCAAATATGCGACCCATATATCAATTTATGGTTTGTTGTTTAAATATTGTTGCGGCTGATTTCTGTTTGTCAGTTTCACTGACCATTCACCAATCGGGGTGCAAAAATAAAATAACTGGCTCACCTGGCCAACATACCTTATTTAAAACGAAGCCCCGACGGTACATCGGGGCTTCGTTTTATAAGGAGATATGAAAAATATCAATTATTTCTTTGCCATTTTTATCCCGAACAGGATCACATGCAGCAAGGCAAAACCCAGGGAGAAATAGAAAATGCCGGCGTCGTCTGGGGTAAGGCTGTGGTGCACGAAGGCAATGATGGCCAACAGTACAGAAAGCGCCAACCCGCAAATACCGCCTATTTTGTTGCCTTCCGGTATGGTAGTGGGGCTATTGGAAGATAAAAAACTATGGCGCACGCTGTAAGCCAGGTAAATATCAAGACCCAGTATCATCCATACGATCAGCCGGATCCAGGTATCGAGTGGTAAGAACACCATCATGAACAAACAGGTAAATACGCCCAGAATAGGAATTAAAGGCACCAATGGTGTTACAAAGGCCCGGGGGGCATTGGGCATTTTTTTGCGCATGATTATCACCCCAATACAAACCAGGATAAAGGCGAACAGGGTGCCGATACTGGTCATTTCACCCACAACCCGGGCCGGTACAAAGGCGGCAAACAGGCTCACAAAAATGAGGAACAGCAAATTGTTTTTGGCCGGCGTGCGAAATTTGGGGTGTACTTCAGAAAATACTTTGGGTAACAGGCCATCTTTACTCATACTAAAGAACACGCGGCTTTGTCCCATCAACATCACCAGTATTACCGACATATATCCAGCCAGAATGGCCAGTACGATGGCTTTGTTCAACCAGGGATAATCGGCATGTATTACGCCATTTGCATCGGCTTTACCCATGTGGTCAATAGCTACGGCAACAGGAGCAATACCATCCTGACCTCTGAATGTGGTATAGCTGGTTACACCCGTCATTACGTGTGCGAACAGGATATACAGAACAGTACAAATGGCCAGTGAACCGAGGATGCCCCAGGGCATGTCCTTTTTGGGGTTCTTAGCCTCCTGGGCGGCGGTACTCACCGCATCGAACCCAATATAGGCAAAGAACACAATGGCGGCAGCGCGAATGATACCACTGAAACCAAACTCACCAAAAGTGCCGGTATTTTTAGGAATATAATCTTCGTAGTTGGCGGTATTGATGTATTTCCAACCCAGGAAAATAAAAATTAATACAACAGTTACTTTCAAGGTAACGATGATGGCGTTGATCGTCGCACTTTCCTTGGTACCTTTTACCAGCAACAAGCTCATCAGTATTACGACAAAAACGGCAGGAACGTTTATAAAACCACCGTCCCAGGGACCTGCGGTCATGGCCACCGGTAGCTCTATATTAAAACCGTGCAGGAATTTGACCAGGTAACGGCTCCAGCTGATACTTACAGTAGCAGCGCCCACTGCATATTCCAGCACAAGGTCCCAGCCAATGATCCAGGCCACAAATTCCCCCATGGTAGCATAAGAATATGTATAAGCACTTCCCGCAACGGGGATCATAGATGAAAATTCTGCATAACATAAACCGGCAAAGGCACAACCCAATGCTGCAACAATGAAGGAGATAGTGATGGCAGGGCCGGCCTGGTTGGCGGCGGCGCCACCGGTAATGGAGAATAGGCCTGCGCCAATGATGGCGCCAATACCCAGGGCTACAAGAGACCCTTTGCCCAGCGTTTTTTTAAGCGAATGTCCACTGGAATCCTTTGCTTCATTCAATAATGAATCCAACGGTTTTTTTACAAATAGACTCATAAGAGCGCGTTAGAGTTTTTTAATGAAAGTATTTCTTTAAATCATGTATAAGGACCGAAAGATAAGGATTTATTAAAATTACTGGCGAAAAGATATCTTAAATACGCTCCACAAAACGGGGCAAAAGATAAAATGATCTAACAAATTGGTTTATACATTTAATATTATATTGCACCCTATTACTTTTAACCGAACTACATGAAGAAAAACCGGCTCACGCTTTATATCCTGATAGCCATGGCTGCGGGTATTATTGTGGGTTATTTGATGCACGAGACA
>NZ_JBJMLX010000435.1:0-16268 GCF_045805085.1 Niastella sp. | reverse complement strand
TGGCTGATATAACCAGTGTAAACTATGTGTTCCATGTATGTGCCTTTTTGCCTTTGTTGGGTATTATTACCGGTTTTCTGCCCAATATTGAACAACCGAAAAAAGTATAAAACACCAGTGAAGTAGGAAGTAAGAAGCAGAAAGTACGAAGCTCGTAAATTTCCTATTTCCTACTTCTTACTTCATAAAGTTTAAATCAAAGGGGGACTTTTATTTTTGAGGCAGCTTCTTTTTGTTTATCCCATACTTTTCTTAAAAGCATTAATAATATAGTTATTGTCCTGGTACAACAGGGTTTCATTTACTGATAGAAAACCTTCGTTTTTTTCGTTCACGCGTCCAATGCGAATATTATAGTTGGTATTTAATGCGTCTCTTAGTTTGGTGATCTCTATTTTAGGGGATAATGCAAAACTGTACATGTTGGTGCCACCAGGCAGGGCTTTAATAGTGATGCCGGGAATTTTATTTAACGCATCAAATAACTCATTGGCTTTTTGTACGGTATTTTTCATGCGGGTTTCAAAACCTTCAAGCCGGTGAAGGGCCATGGCGGCATTGGTCCAGTTACCATACATGTTACCGCCATGCACTTTTATGAGGTGCGGCATTTTATCAATCACAGCTTTATCGCCGCAAAGCACGGCCCCGCCTGCAGCGCCAAAATATTTGTATAATGAAATATAAATGGTATCAAACAACGAGGCGTATTCTTTTACGGAAATGCCCGACCAGGCAGCGGCCAGATAGATCCGGGCCCCATCGAGGTGCAGTTTTATATTGTTGGCGCGGCAGTACGTGCTGATCTTTCTTAATTCTTCAACAGGCACCATGCGTCCATTGCTTCTGCGGACTGGGTTTTCTATCGATACGGCGCCCACGCCCGTTTTAAACACTTCTTCCGCGGGAATGGCTTCCACCGCTGCCTGTAGTTGTTGCGCGGTGAAAAATGGTTCATCCTTAGCCAGTGGCATCAGTCTTTTTTGATAAACAGTTTGTGCCGCATCAGCTTCATCCCGGTAAACATGACTGGTATCCTGTACAAACACCTTGCTGTTTTCACCGCTCAGTACGGCAATAGCCAGCTGGTTGGCCATAGTGCCACTGGGCATAAACACCGCTTTTTCCTTTCCGGTTATTTCAACAAACTTTTTTTCGAGTGCTTCTACCGATCCGCCGGCGCCATAGGAATCCCGAACAATGGTTGCCTGTTGCAAGATGTTCAGGTAATCCGCTGGTTCAAACATTTCTCCGTCGCCAAGGAACTTAACAGCCTGGGTAGCCGTGGGTGATCGTTTGTGACCGGTACCCATTGCCAAAACGGGATTGGCAACTAACAGGGGCAGAGTAGCCAGACCGGAATTTTTCAGGAAATCTCTTCTGTTTACTGGGGCCATATAAAAGCGTTTGGTTTTTCGGAAGTTAATAAAAATATTATGAGTTAGTACCGGCCTTGCCCATCCGTTTATATATCTTAAAATTGAATACTATTTTAACGAACCTTAAAAAACCATAGCGTGGCATAATTTTTTTCATAATAAGTAAAGCTTGATTATGGAAGACAATAAAAAGAAAGACCTCAACAAGCAGGCGGAGGAAAAGAAGGACAACCCGGTTTCACAACCTGATCCTGAAACCCTTCACAAAACTGATCCCCAGGAAAATATGAAAGGACCACTTAGTTCCCTGCTGAATAAAGAAAGGAAAAATATAGAAGAAAAAGGGGAAGAGTATGTTGATGGGGAAGGAGACGACAATAAATAATAAAAGATGAATACGGGCCGCATCCTGAATAAGGTGCGGCCTTTTTTATTTAGCCTCCGGCTCTTTTTTAGTTTCTTTTACCGTAGTATTATTATCCTTGTCTGTTTCTATTTCAACTTTCTTTAACGATACCGCGTAATCATTGGGTTGAAGGGATGAACCTTTATGTGCACTCCAGGCCAGGGCAAACTCAGCGCCCAGGTATAAAATGATCGCAGAATAATACACCCATAATAACAAGATCACCAACGAGCCTGCTGCTCCATAGGTAGTGCCGATGTTGCTTTTGCCAATGTAAAAGGAGATCCCGAATTTACCGATCATAAACAATACGCTGGAGGCGATAGCGCCCGGCAGTACATCTTTCCATTTTGTTTTGGCGTCGGGCAGCACTTTAAAGATCAGCAGGAACAAAACAGTGATCACTGAAAATGAGATCACCAGGTTCAAAATATAAAATACAATAACCGTTACATCAGGGAAGTGGCTTTTCAACCGGTTGCTCAGGCCTTCCACAATAGTGGTCACCGCAAGCGACACCAATAATAAGAAGCCCAGGCTGATAACAATAGAAAAAGAGAGGAACCGGGTCCTTACAAACTGCCAGATGCCTTTTTGCGGCTTTGCCTTAAAACCCCAGATGGTGTTGATGGAATCCTGTATTTCAGCAAAGACCGCCGTTGCGCTGAACAACAGTGTTACTATACCTATTACAGCCGCTGATGTTCCCTTCCCGCTTAAGGAAGCGTTCTTAATGATTGTTTGCAGTTGAAGTGCCGCATCAGGGCCAACAAACTGTTTCATCTGGTTATAGATCTTTCCCTGAACGGCTTCCTGTCCTAAAAAGATGCTGCACAGAAAAATAATCACAACCAGTAACGGCCCAAAAGAAAAAACGGTGGTATAGGCAAGGGAGGCACTCAATTTGAGGATCTTGTCACCCATAAAATTTTTAAAGGACTGTACCAGTACCTGTCCTATGGTCTTTATTTTCTTCATCGGTTCAAGCCATAGATAATACAGCCTAAAAAATTATACCATGGCCTTTTACAAAAGATATCCCCAGTTTAACAGCTTTTTAATTTTTTTACCCGGTCAAGGAAACCCGCAGGCATCCTTCCGCGTATCCTTATTCAGTTTACCTGAGTGTAATGGTTGCAGAGCGCTCTGCGACCCCTGTTCCTTTAATAATCAAAGAAAAAATCCTATTATGAAACGTTCCCTTCTTCTATGTGTAGGGGGTGGCCTTTTATTGCTAACTGCCGCCTGTACTCATGATCATGATGAACTGCCTGCTGTGACTAATAATGTACAACTTAAACAAAACAATCAGTTGGGTAGCATCCTTACTGATGTCAATGGAAAAACACTGTATTTCTTTTCAAATGATGCCAATGGGCAATCAGCCTGCAGTGGCGGTTGTGTCACCGCATGGCCTGTATTTTATGTAGACGCACCTAATTTGCCTGCCGGTTTGGCCAGTGCTGATTTTGGCAGCATTACCCGCGCAGACGGCAAACCTCAAACAACCTATAAGGGCTGGCCCTTGTATTACTATGCCAAAGATTCAGTGGCAGGAGATGTAAAAGGGGAAGCCGTTGGTGGCAAATGGTTTACCGCCAAACCTGATTATTCAGTAATGCTGGCTTATACCCAATTAATAGGGAACGATGGGAAGCATTATACCAGCAAGTACGTGGAAGGCGATGAAAGCACTCCTTACCTTACGGATGCGTATGGCCACACGCTGTATGCTTTTAAAAATGACCGGTTCAACGTCAATAAATACACCAAGTCAGATTTCAGCAACAACGCAACCTGGCCGATAGATTCGTTGGGCGCTGTGCAGGGAGTACCTTCGCTGTATAATTCGGCTGACTTTAATAAGATCAATGTGTTCGGTAAAAACCAGCTCACCTACAGAGGCTGGCCCTTATATTATTTTGGACCCGATTCATCAAAACGCGGTAATACGAAAGGCGTGAGTGTGCCAACGCCTGGCGTATGGCCGATAGTGAATCAGACAACAACATCGGCAGTTCCTTAATGCCTGTAGTGATTAAGTAAAAATAGAAGCCCCGGCATTTATTACCGGGGCTTCTTTATAGGTAGTTCAGTCGTGAAACGTCAAACGTGAAAGGGCTCGCGAAATTCCAACCTTTCTTTCTCCCTCCTGGTCAACTGATCAACTGGTCAACTCAAATCTCAAACCTATCCAGATTCATCACTTTATTCCACGCCGCCACAAAGTCCTTTACAAATTTCTCTTTCGCATCTGCTGCTCCATATACTTCGGCTATGGCTCTCAGTTCTGAGTTAGAACCAAGTACCAGGTCGGCGCGGGTAGCTAACCATTTTACTTTGCCGGTTGTACGGTCGGTACCTTCATACAGTTCCCTGTCTTCAGAAGCCGCCTTCCACGCTGTGTTCATGTCGAGCAGGTTTACAAAGAAATCGTTGGTGAGCTTGCCGGGATGTACCGTGAATACGCCATTTTTTGAACCATCGAAGTTAGTATCCAGTACGCGCATGCCACCAACCAGTACGGTAAGCTCAGGTGCGGTTAGGGTAAGTAAATGCGCTTTATCTATCAGCAATGCTTCGGTCAACACATGCGATCTTGTTTTGCGGTAATTACGGAAACCATCGGCTTGCGGTTCCAGGTAGCCTACAGATTCCACATCTGTTTGTTCCTGCGTAGCATCCATACGACCAGGCGTAAACGGAACGGTTACGTCATAGCCGGCATCTTTAGCTGCTTTTTTTATCCCGGCACAACCAGCGAGTACGATCAAATCGGCCAGTGACACTTTTTTACCACCGGTTTGCGCGCCATTGAATTCCTGTTGGAGCGCTTCCAGTTTGCTCAATACTTTTTGTAATTGCGGTGGATTGTTCACCACCCAGAATTTTTGCGGGGCCAGGCGAATACGGGCGCCGTTTGCGCCACCGCGTTTATCGGTTCCGCGATAAGTAGAAGCCGAAGCCCAGGCAGTGGAAACCAGTTCTGAAACCGACAATCCTGATGCCAGTACTTTTTCTTTCAGGGCGGCTACATCCTTATCATCGATCAATGGATGGTTCACTGCAGGGATAGGATCCTGCCAAAGCAATTCTTCCTTCGGTACATCAGCACCCAGGTAACGGGCACGCGGACCCATATCGCGGTGCGTTAATTTAAACCAGGCGCGTGCAAATGCGTCGGCAAATGCGTCGGGGTTTTCCAAAAAGTGCCGGGAGATCTTTTCATATATCGGGTCGAACCGTAAAGACAGATCAGTGGTAAGCATCGTAGGCAAATGCTTTTTGGCGCCATCATACGCATCGGGGATAATGCTGTCTGCATTTTTAGCCACCCACTGGTGGGCGCCGCCGGGGCTTTTGGTCAACTCCCATTCAAACCCAAACAGGTTCTCAAAGAAGTTGTTGCTCCATTTGGTAGGCGTTTTTGTCCAGATAACTTCCAAACCGCTGGTAATGGTATCAGCGCCTTTACCGGATCTATAACTGTTGCTCCAGCCAAGGCCCTGCATTTCCAGGTCAACAGCTTCAGGTTCTTTACCAACATGGGTAGCGGGCGCCGCACCATGGGTTTTACCAAAACTGTGTCCACCCGCAATAAGGGCAACAGTTTCCTCATCATTCATCGCCATACGGCCAAACGTATCACGAATATCTTTTGCGGCAGCAATCGGGTCTGGATTTCCGTCCGGACCTTCGGGATTAACATAGATCAAACCCATTTGCACCGCAGCCAGCGGTTTTTCGAGGTTGCGGCTGTGTACATCGCCATCAGCAGGTTCGTCGGACGATAAAACGCCATGTCCCTCCACTACACCAGGCGAACCATGCGCATAACGGATGTCGCCACCCAGCCAGGTGTTCTCAGCACCCCAATACACATCTTCATCCGGTTCCCACACATCGGGGCGTCCGCCCGCAAAGCCAAACGTTTTAAAACCCATCGATTCCAGGGCAATATTGCCGGTAAGGATCAACAGATCGGCCCAGGAGATCTTGTTTCCATATTTCTGTTTAATAGGCCACAGCAGTCTGCGTGCTTTATCAAGACTCACGTTGTCGGGCCAGCTGTTCAGGGGCGCAAAACGTTGCTGGCCTGAACCGGCGCCACCGCGGCCATCAAATACCCGGTAAGTACCGGCACTGTGCCAGGCCATGCGAATGAACAGGGGACCATAATGCCCGAAATCCGCAGGCCACCAGCTTTGTGAGTCGGTCATCAGGGCATGCAGGTCTTTTTTTACTGCTTCCAGGTCAAGACTTTTAAAAGCTTCCCCATAGTTAAAGTCTTCGCCCAGGGGATTCGATTTCTCTGAGTGCTGACGCAGGATGTTCAACTTTAACTGGTTGGGCCACCAGTCGCGATTGCGCGTACCGCCACCGCCAACATTCTGTTTTAGGCTGCCATTGTGAAAGGGGCATTTACTGATGTCATTTGAGTCTTTTTCCATTGTTATAAGTTTATTGAAAGAACAATTGCTTTGTTGGGTAGGGGTGCTAAAATTAGGACTTTGAGGAAATAAGCGAAATCAATTAATTCTATAAATTGATAGGTAAAACCTATATTGGCAGAAGGGGACAAAATGTTATTTTAATTATGTGTTTTATGCCAATTTGACTTTTGTCAATGCGCCTGTTAGGTACTTTATGAAAAGGTACAGTATTTGAAACAATTCAATTACAAAACAGCAGATTATAATGGAATATAAAGACTATTATAAAGTATTGGGAGTAAATAAAACTGCTTCACAAGACGAGATAAAAAAGGCTTACCGCAAGCTGGCTGTTAAGTATCACCCCGACAAAAATGCGGGGGATAAAAAAGCCGAGGAAAAATTCAAGGAAATAACCGAAGCCAACGAAGTGCTAAGCGATCCCGAAAAACGTAAAAAATACGATACACTGGGCGCCAACTGGAAACAGTATGAGCACGCAGATTTTAGTGGTGCGGGCGGCGGCGGTTATGGTGGCCAGCGGGGCGGACAAAACTATTATGAATATAACGGTAACGCCGAAGACCTTTTTGGTGGTGGAGGGTTTTCTGACTTCTTCAATTCCTTTTTTGGCGGCGGTGGAAGTGAAAGAAGCTATAGCGGCTTTCAACAGGAAATGCCGGGCCGGAATATTGAAGGCGAAGCAACTATAACATTGCAGGAAGCTTTTACCGGCACCGAACGCATTATTGACCTGGGCACCGAAAAGCTTAAGGTTAAAATAAAACCGGGCGCTTATGAAGGGCTGGTGTTGAAATCGAAGGGTAAGGGTATGAAGGGCCGTTCAGGCAAGGCCGGCGACCTGTTCATCACAGTGCATATACAACCGAACCACGTATTTAAAAGAACCGGTAACGATCTGCACATAGATGTACCCGTAGATGTGTTTACGCTGATGACGGGCGGCAAAGTGCCGGTTACAACTCTTTCAGGTGAAGTGACCATCACTATTCCCGAAGGATCGCAAAACGGTAAAAAGCTACGGTTGAAAGGAAAAGGAATGCCTGTTTATAATGAGCAGGGCGTTGGCGACCTGTATATAAAAGTGGAAGCCAAATTGCCCGATTCATTTACTGAAGAGCAAAAAGAGCTGATAAAAAAACTGCAGGATAGTTTTAAAAAACAAAAAAACTAGTGGTATGAAAGAGAATTTTCAAAGTGTATTGAACGAAGATAAACCGGTGCTGGTTGATTTTTTTGCCGAATGGTGTGGCCCCTGTAAAGTACAGGCGCCGGTGTTAAAAGAAGTAAAATCAGAGATCGGCGACAGCGCCCGCATCATCAAGATAGATGTAGATAAAATGCCCGCCATTGCGCAGGCTTACCAGATCAGTGGCGTGCCAACCCTGATATTATTCAGGAATGGCAGGCCCGTTTGGCGGCAATCAGGTGTTGCCAGCAAAAAACAGTTGGTTGATCTGATTAAACAACATGTGTAGTCAGGAGAACCCTAATAAAGGGAAATTATCAGGGTTTTACCAGCTCTACATTTAATGCAACCGGGCCCTTAGGACTATTTTGTACTTCAAAAGTAACCTTGTCATTCTCTTTTATTGCGATTGATAGCTCGTTCACGTGTACAAAAATTCGCTCTTTGGTGAGGCTGTCATTGATAAATCCGAACCCTTTGTGGTCGTTAAAAAAGCTTACCACTCCGGTTCTTTTTTCATTTGCTGGTCTTTCTTCCTGTTTGGGAATACTGATCTGCATTTCTTCCTGGCGGAATACTTTCTTTTTCCTTGGATCGGGCGGAACAGAGGTTAAATTACCATTTTCATCAAGGTATGCAATCATATCATCAAGGCTCTTGCCTTTTTCCTTGTTATTCTTGCGTTCCTGCATTTTCTCCAGCTTGTCCTGCTGTTTTTTCTGGCGTTTTTTTTCTCTTTCTTTCTTGTTAAATGTTTCTTGTGATTTTGACATATTTATTTTTTCGTGATTCCTGACTGAGCAGGATTTTTTGTTTCGTGCGTTTTAATTGTGCAGACTAATAGTTTAATAATCTACGGATTGTAATATCTGAGTAAAGCAATAAGTAAGGAAATAGACCTGGCTTTTACCGAATGAAGCCCAATACAATATGCGAAGCTCAAATGAATACTGGTAAAGGTACAAAAATTTATTGATTTTTCGAAGCCTTTACCTTTCTGCATTTATTGATTTGTTAAAACAATATGTATAGGGGAAATGCTTGATTTTTGCCGGGGAAATGAGTAATATATGAAGGGGCCATACAGCACCCTACTTCGCTATATCGATCTTCACCTTTTTGTTTTTGATCTTCTCCTCCTTGATCGTATGCAGGGTATGGCTGGCTTTTGATTTACGGATAGCTACAAAAGAAAAGAAATCCTTTACCTCAATTAACCCGATATCTTCTTTCTTCAGTTGTCCTTTGTTGGTGAAAAAGCCTACAATGTCTACTTTATTCACTTTGTCTTTTTTGCCAGCACCAATGAAGAACGTTGTCCATACGGGTTTTTGCGGCAACTCGGCATCTGGCGGTAAGTCAATGGTGGCAGGTTCGGGGGTAATATATTCAGGTAAATGTTCATGTGGCGCCAGCATTAAAATAGCGGTACCGCTGGCATCCATGCGGGCAGTGCGGCCGTTGCGATGTGTAAACGAATCCTGCGAAGTGGGGAGTTGAAAATGTACAATGTAACGGATGTTGGGAATATCCAGTCCGCGGGCAGCCAGGTCGGTGGTCACCAAAACATTGGAACTGCCATTGCGGAACTTGCATAAGGCCACGTCACGGTCGCGCTGTTCCATAGCCCCGTGGTAAAATACACTCACTATGCCTTTATCTTTCAAAAAGGCGTTTACCTGCTCTACAAATTCGCGTTGGTTACAAAAAACGATGGTAGAACGGTTGCCCAGGTGGCAGATCAGTTTGAATAACGTTTCGGATTTATCCCTACCGTCGCTCCATACCATTTGAACAGCCAGGGCGGCTGATTTCTCCCCGGTTAAAAAGTTTATTTTAACGGGGTTTTGCAAACCCACGAAATCCGGCACTTCTACCGCTTCGGTGGCTGAAGTCAGGATCCGTTTCTTCAGGGCAGGTAGCGAACTTATAATAAACGACATTTCTTCATCAAACCCCTGTTCCAGCGATTTATCAAACTCATCCAACACCAGGGTTTCAATATGGGTGGTAGTAATATTGCCGCGGCGGATATGATCGGCCAACCGGCCCGGTGTGCCTACAATAAGGGCCGGAGCCTGCAACAGGTTGTTTTCTTCTGTTTCCCGCTTATGACCGCCATAACAACAGGTGATCTTGAAACCAGTTCCCATTTTTTTAAATACCTGCTCAATTTGCAGGGCCAGTTCCCGCGAGGGCACTATGATCAAAGCCTGGGTTACAGGCCGTTTATCCAGTAATTGGGTTAGGGGTAACAGGAATGCCAGCGTTTTTCCAGAACCGGTATCGGCCAGCAAGATCACCGCATTGGAAGTTTTATTGGCTTCCAAAGATGCCTGCTGCATCTCATTCAACTCATCAATCTGTAAATTCGAAAGCGTGTTCTCAATAGAAAATATAGTTTCCGCCATTCGGCGAAAGTACGTCAATTTCAAGGGATTTGCGGGAGAAAGCTTACTACAGATTCAGCAATACCCCATTGCTCAAACTGAAATAAAACTTTTCAATAGGTACCACCGGGGCAGTGTCGTATAATCCGGTGAAGGAAACGGATAAAGCAACATGCCTGCCTGCCTTTACATTCCATTGGGCATGGGGCGCAATCCGGGGTTTAAAACGGTCGGGGCGGGTTTGCAGAAATACATTGAAGGTGATATCGTTGTTGCTATTAGGGTCCCAGGTAAAGCGGATATAAGAGTTGATTTTCGTAAAGTAGTTGGTGATGGGTGTAACATCGGTTGGTAATTTTGCAGAATCCACCCCCACATAGTCCCATTTCTCTTCTTCATACATCAATCCCAAACCGCAATTAAACTCAAAGCGTTGTCCTTTAGTGATATTATACCTGAGATTGGCGCCGGCCAGCGTCCGGTGTTCGATGCCGCGTTTATTATCCCATTGATATTGCAAAAAAGGCTCGGGTTGTAATTTGTTTTTATAGTTATGCCGGTAACGCAGGTGAACGAAACCGGCGTTTAGAATGTCATCGGGTCCATTATAGGTGAACCGGTAACTGGCTGCCAGTATAAACAATTCTTTGTACTGCTGCAACATGGCTTCTGCCGTATTGGTAGCATCGTACAGAACGGTTCTTTGCCGGTCTATTTCCAAACCGGTATTTAAATTAAGATCAAATTTAGCATGGTGCACATAATCCGTCGTATCGGTTTTGTCGATGTTGAGGATCTGCGCATGTACCAGGACGGGAAAAAGCATACCTGTTAATACAGGAAGTGTTTTTAGCTTCATAGAGGAAAAGAACTTTTGAGATATTGTAAAAGATCGTCGTTTTCCCAGCTGCCTGTATATTTTTCTCCATTGATAAAAAATGTGGGCGTGGCGCTTACGCCGCTGCGCATGCCACTGTAAAAATGGCTATCCACTTTTGTGGCCAGGTCTTCCCGCTCCATATCTACCGTAAACTGGTCCATTTGTAAACCAATGCCGGCGGCATATTCCAGCAAGGCTGTGTGATGCAGTCGTTTTTGATTTTCGTAAAGAATATCGTGCATCGTCCAGTATTTGTTTTGCAATCCGGCGGCTTCTGCTGCCAAAGCCGCCATCCGCGCCTGGGGATGAATTTTAGAAAGCGGGAAATTGCGGAATACAAATTTCACCTGCTGGCCCACCTGTTGCAGCAGGTCCTTTACAATCGGGTGCGCCCTGCCGCAATGGGGACATTGATAATCGCCATATTCAACCAGTTCAATAGGAGCGTTCATTGAACCAAAAAGATAATCTGTTTCGTTTACGGGAGTTCGTAAGGGCATTTTAAGCTTTTTTGGTTTTATCCATTTCCTCCAGGGCGTCCATAATGCCATCAGCGCCGGGGTTTACGCCCACGGGCGACAGATAATTCCAGGCAATGGTCCCTTTTTCATCGATTACGAACAGCGCTCTTTGGCATTCGCCGATTTCCTCATTGTACACGCCATAGGCCTTTGCAACGGCGCCTTTGGGTTCAAAATCTGCTAACAGCGGGAAATGTAATTTCCGGTCGGCCGAAAATGACATATGACACCATTTCCCATCTACTGAAATACCTATGACCTGCGCATTGGCTTTGTGAAAATATTCGAGCATTTCATTATACAACGCCATCTGGTCAGAGCATACCGGGCTCCAGTCGGCGGGATAAAAAGCGAGAATAACCCTTTTGCCCTGCAGGCTGCTTAATTTGATCTTTTGGTCGGGAGTAGCATATAATTCAAAATCGGGCGCTTGTGATTGGATAGGAAGCATATTAATGATTTGTACAAACTTACCGATTTAATGAAAAAAGTCAGCACGGCTGCCGCACTGACTTTCTATTATCTTTTTTAGGCATTTGTCAACTTTTCTATATCGAACTTTTTCATTTGCATATACACCTGTATCACTTTTTGTGCTTTGGCAGGATCGCTTAACAGTTTGGGAAGAACGGCAGGCACAATTTGCCAGCTTACCCCGAACTGGTCTTTTAACCAGCCGCACTGGCCTTCGCTGCCGCCGTTCGCGGTTAATTTTTCCCAGTAATAGTCGATCTCTTCCTGGGTTTCACAATCCACCACAAAGGACACGGCTTCATTGAATGTAAACTGCGGACCGGCATTCAGGCCCATGAATTTTTTGCCATTCAGTTCAAAGGTTACCACCATCTGGTTGTCGGCGGTGATCTTGGAATTTTTGAAAATTGCGCAATAGA
Organism: Niastella sp.; assembly: GCF_045805085.1. Classification (NCBI taxonomy): domain Bacteria; kingdom Pseudomonadati; phylum Bacteroidota; class Chitinophagia; order Chitinophagales; family Chitinophagaceae; genus Niastella; species Niastella sp. The sequence continues at coordinate 4,156 of NZ_JBJMLX010000435.1, read as the reverse complement.
AAGTAGCGGCGGCCTGAGCTTGTCCATCGAACCACAGGCAGGGATAAATTTGATTATTCATATTCTTGTTATTTGTGTTTTAATTGATAACACAAAATAACGGCGGAGCAGACCGCCAAAATAGAACAAACCCGACATTATTCCGACTGGCCAAATTTCAGGTACTCTTTGGGCGTAATGCCGGTAAATTCCTTAAAAGCGCGAATGTAATGGCTTTGGTCGGCATAGCCGTTGTTAAAGGCGATATCGCTGAGTTTGCTGAACTGGCGGCCGTTGAGTTGTTGAAAGGCGTTGTTGAACTGGGAAATACGTCTGAACAGGCTGGGGGCGATGCCGATGTTCTTTTCAAACATCCGTTGAAAGGTGCGTTCGGTAATATGCAATTCCTGTTGCACTTTTAACAGGGCATCTTTGGAGGCATTCTGCGCAATGGCCAGGGTGGCAAAGCGGATCAACTGGCAATCGGCTTTGGTTTTCGTGATCAGGCTGAATACGTATTCATCCAGCAGGGCAAGCATGGCTGTTGTGGATCCCGCATTCAACAGCTGTTCCTGCAGTTGCCTGGTCGTGGCCGCATCCAGCAGGTTCAGGTCGATGGGGCTATTGGTGAGTTCCTGGGCCGAAACGCCAAAAAGGTTAAATAACGCAAAGGGTTTAAAGAAATAAGCGATGAGCGTAAAGTTATCGCGAATAGTCAGTGTTTCGGGGAAAACGGTTTGTCCAAACAGTGTGAGGTTGTTGGTGTTATTCTGAATGGTTCCTTTGGCGGTTTGAAATAAAAGGGTAGGCGACCCATTGGCATACAAGGGTAAGGTAAATGGATTGGTGACCAGCACTTCCTCGATAACCAGGATCCTGTCTACATAGTTGCTGATCTTTTCGCAAGGCAATGGTTGGCTTACTTTCATTGTTTCGGTATTGACCAGGAATGGTCAAAGATAATGGAAACTGGCCAGAAGCATTTCTTTCACCGAGTATCTTGAGCCATCATAATCAAAACCTAACGATCTCTATAAACGGGTAATAAACGCTATCGTTATTCGTAGCGTCGTTTGTCTAATCCATCTCCCAATTCGCCTACTTCACGGTTTTTTGCTTTTACCGCCCTGTCTGGCGGCCCATCTTTGTGTCATCAATAAACACAAAACCAACAAACATGAAATCAAGATCAACAAAAGCAATCTACTGGGCAGGCGTAATTTTAACTTCTTTATGGTTTGGAACCAGCGGCGTATGTGAATTGACAAAAAATCCGCTCGTATGGGACATTACCTTACAACTGGGCTATCCTGCACATTTCATTTACATTTTAGGTGTTGCCAAAATATCTGGTGTGCTGGTGCTGTTAACGCCAAACAAATTACTTAAATTAAAAGAATGGGTTTTTGCCGGCATCTTCTTCGATATCACTTTTGCCTTCTTTTCGAAATTAAGTGTGCTGGGCTTTGCAGCAACCGTTGATGCCATCATTGCCTTTGCAATGGTTTCATTAACTTATGTCATGTTCCGGAAATTATACCCCCAAGCAACTGTTACGGTGGCCGCCCACTAAATTATTAAAACTATAAATCATTATAATAGCATGAAACCTTCAAACATCATTCGTGGCCGTTTTTTAATGGCAGCTGTATTTAGTCTTATGGCTAATTTTTTACAGGCGCAAAATAACTTCGACATGATAAAACAAATAAAAGCAGGCGTGCTCGATATTGGCTATGCCGAAGCAGGAGCGCCCAGTGGACAACCGGTTATTTTGTTGCATGGCTGGCCCTACGACATCTATAGTTATAAAGAGGTATCGGCTTTATTAGCGGCTAAAGGATACCATGTGTATGTTCCTTATCTGCGTGGTTATGGCACCACCCGTTTTCTCGATGCGGCCACGCCACGTAACGGACAACAGGCCGCCCTGGCGACAGATGTGATCGCCTTTATGGATGCCTTGAAAATTGACAAAGCCATCATTGGCGGGTTCGATTGGGGCGCGCGTACTGCCGATATTGTGGCCGCTCTTTGGCCGGAACGTACAAAAGCCCTGGTGTCGGTGAGTGGTTATTTGATCGGCAGTCAGCAGGCCAATAAGGCGCCCTTGTCGCCCAAAGCGGAATTGTCGTGGTGGTACCAGTATTACTTTGCCACCGAACGCGGCGAAAAAGGATATGAAGCCAACCGCCGTGATTTTGCCAAACTGATCTGGCAAACCGCTTCCCCCGACTGGCACTTTACCGATGCGGTTTTTGCGCAATCAGCTGTCGCGTTTGACAATCCCGATCATGTGGCCATTACCATTCATAATTATCGCTGGCGGCTGGGATTGGCTCAGGGTGAAGCCAAATACGACGACCTGGAGAAACAACTCGCTGCATTCCCGGTTATTACCGTGCCAACAGTTACCCTTGAAGGAGATGCCAATGGTGCGCCTCATCCAGACCCAGCCAACTATGCGGCTAAATTCAAAGGCAAATATGCACACCACAATATAACAGGCGGTATTGGTCATAACCTGCCGCAGGAAGCACCAAAAGCTTTTTCAGATGCGATAGTTGAGGCGGATGGGTTTACTAAGTAAATTCAGGGTCACCTGAGAATTAAAGAGACTGTTGGTCTTCAGCCCCATCCGCCAACTGGTGGATAGGGCTTTTTGCTATTCGTAATTAAAAAACAATGGTCAGGTAGGGACGTTTGTTAACATCGGGATAAGCGCTGTGACAAAATATTCTCGAATTATAGTAATTTTCATTTTGCAACTGCATCATAATACCATAATTGCCGTTGATGTAAATGTCCCTTATGATTTGTGTAACGTCAATATGTATCAGGTCCAGGAATTGCGCATTGGTATGCGGAATGAGTACCTGTCCTGCAGTAGTGGTAGGCGGTTGGTTAAACCAGGTAGTAGAGTCAGTTTTCCATGACCAGGGACTTGTTACCCGCCGGATATAAAACGCATTGTTTGTTCCATAATTGGCGTGAACGCGGTCTCCGTTTCCGGGAGCCGGATGTGAGAAAAGTGTAAGGTACGCGCTTGTTGGTGGTGTTGAACTGCCACAGCAAGGGAGCGCGGAAAACCGCATTAAAGGCCTCAGCACAGTAGGATCACCTGAAACAGTCCAGGCGAGACAATCTAACTCCTGTGCAGGGTTGGCAGACCAGTTAGTGTTTCTATTCAAAACACCAACGTTTAATTCAATATTGGCCGCTGTTTCTGTGGTCGGCTCTGCCCGTAATACGATTGTTTTGTGTGCTGCTTTTTCGGCGGGTGGTGCTGATTTTACATCTTTTTTGCAGCTTATAATGATCAACGGGAGCGTAATAGCCAGTATTACCGGCATGTTAAGAATGGGATAAGATTTCATAAACGAAAATTTAGTTTCAAATACAGATATAATATGGGCAACAATTTAAACAGGTTTTTTCTATACTGTTTAAATACATCTAACGAATTAGTAAGCGCGCAGTTTAGGCTATAAGCGCGTTGTTTTGACCGATAACGTTGTAGTTTGAAATTATAATGAAAGTTGATGTGAGTGAAAGCGCTATTTGCCTTTATTGATCCGCTTCTCCCGGATCTGCTTCAGCGTTGTATTAAAAGTAGAATCCTCCTCCTGCGTTTTTGAAAGGCCAAGCCGTTGCGACAAATAAATACCGGTATGACCGCTGAAATAATAGGCAGTAAAACAGGCAATGGCATAATATAAAATATAATCGCCGCCAAAGAGTTCAACCCCCATAATGGTACAGGCAATGGGCGTATTGGTAGCGCCCGCAAACACTGCAATAAAACCCAACCCGGCCATCAGATCGATAGGCGCACCGGTCAACACGGCAATGGTATTACCTAATGTAGCGCCGATAAAGAACAGCGGTGTTACTTCTCCGCCTTTAAAACCCATCCCAAGGGTGATAGCCGTGAACAGGATCTTCCAAAACCAGCTAAACCAGGTGGCGCCACCGGGCGTGAATGCGGATACAATAGAAACGCCATGGGGATCGGGATTGGTAACGCCCAACCCGAGATAATTCCTGGTGCCCAAGGCGAATGTTAGACCGATAATAATGATTCCACCTATTACCGGGATCAGCCATATGATCTTTATAAAGCGATTGCTGTAGTTTTTGATCGTATGGGATAATTCAGAAAAGAAATAACCTGCCA
>NZ_JBJMLX010000434.1:0-8714 GCF_045805085.1 Niastella sp. | reverse complement strand
GGACAATCGAACCCGCCTTTCTGGTTCATATGGTTCAGCGCCTTCAAACCACGGACAGCGCCAGCTTCCCCCACCACTTGTTTTATCGATTCCACAATGGCCGGTATTCCTGCCGCAGATTTCTTGATATGCCCCAGGTGTAATCCGGTGAAATGTTCAGGATTCTCGGCACCGGGAATGTTTTTATTGTCGCTCATCTTATTTAAACGAAGTTCTTCTTAATAACGAATTTTTGAGGTCGTAAGTTGAATCGTGAAACGGCAAACGTGAAACGTGAAAGGGTTCGCGACGAGGTTACATTCCTCACAAATTTCATCTTCCTCTTATTTCATCCTTCGCCCTTTATCAACCCTGTCAACTTCAACTTGTTAACTTGTCAACTTGTTAACTCGTCAACTGATCAACTGGTCAACTCGCCCACCCGCACCCTGTAAGCCCCACTATACACATTAAACCTATCCTTCCGCAAAAATCCTATTAAAGTAATATTATGTTCCGTAGCCAGTTGCACGGCCAAACTGGAGGGCGCCCCTACAGCAGCAATAACCTGGATGCCAGCCATCACAGCTTTTTGTATCAGCTCAAAACCGGCACGACCGCTCAATAGCAATATACATTGATGTAAAGGCAATTGCCCGTTTTGCAAAGCGGCGCCAATTACTTTATCTACGGCATTATGGCGACCCACATCCTCACGCAGCAGTAAACACTCACCAGTTAAATTAAAGAGGCCGGCAGCATGCAATCCGCCCGTGCTTTCAAAAACCACCTGTTTTTGTTGCAGGGTGTGTTGCAACCCGTAAAACACACCGGCGTGCACCGCCAGGTCTTCCCGTTGATGGGTAAAAACCGGCACCGTTTTAATGGAGTCGAGATCCGTTTTGCCGCAAACGCCACAACTGGAAGTGGTAAAGAAGTTCCGTTCGGCCTGCTGTAATTGCGGTACCACACCGGGCTTCAGGGTTACCAATATCCTGTTTTCCTGCGGCAGGATATGTTGTATTTGCTCAATATGTTGAACAATGCCTTCGGTAAACAGGAAACCAGCCGCCAGTTCGGCATCATTCCCAGGGGTACGCATGGTAACGGAAATGTTTTTTTGTGCATACCCGGTAGGTTCCTGCCAACCCAGCTGTATTTCAAGCGGTTCTTCCACGGCCAGTTCGTCTTCTACTTCCGTTTGCTCACCGGCATTGATCTTTTTTATTTTAATATGGGCCACTGATGGTTGCATAGATCAAAGTTAGTAAAAAGGCAGCAGGGAGTAGGGAAGGGTTACTGTGAATGGAAAATAGCTTCCTGGCAAAAGGTAGAAGGCAGACGGCAGAAGGCAGAAAGCAGAAAGAAAGACAATAGGCAGTGGTCAGTAGGCAGTGGTGAGAAAGGCGGACGGCCTTTCTACGCTAAAGCTTGCGCCTCCTCCGCCAGCTGGCGGATTCAGCAACACGCGGACGGCGGGCAAAGCAGAGAAGGCCTCACGAAACTGCAAGCTCGCCGCCGCGAAAGCAGCAACAGCAAACGTGAAATTAGTCCCAGCGTTTCGACTTCGCTCAGGGCCATGTTGAAAACGTTTACACCACTCAAAACCAAGAGCATTGGCTGCCGCGAACAAATTTCTGCCTTCTGCCGTCTGCCTTCTGCCAAAAAAATATAAGTGTAAAATTGACAGATATGCTGTTTTATCTTAGTTTCACGGTGCTAAATAAAAACGATTGCTATGCTGACTACTGTCATCCTTTCTATACGCGACCAATACTTTACATTCATTAATTATTCATTTTAAAGTTCTTACATGAAACGCTTGCTTTTTGCTTGTACAACACTGTTTGCTTTAAACTCGCTTGCCCAAAACAACCTGACCTTTAAGGTAGACGCTGCTACAACTACCATCAACAAGAACATTTATGGCCATTTTGCCGAGCACCTGGGCCATTGTATTTATGGTGGTTTTTATGTGGGTGAGGGAAATACCAAAGTACCCAACACAAATGGGGTACGCAACGATGTTATAGACGCCTTAAAAAAATTAAAGATCGCCAACCTGCGCTGGCCGGGTGGTTGTTTTGCCGATACCTACCATTGGAAAGATGGGATTGGTCCTAAAAACAAGCGGCCTACGATGGTAAACGCCTGGTGGGGTGGTGTTACGGAGGACAACAGCTTTGGCACCCACGATTTTTTAAATATGTGCGAACTGATCGGTACAGAACCCTACCTCGCGGGTAATGTAGGCAGTGGTACTGTACAGGATCTAACCGATTGGGTACAATATGTAAACTTCAACGGAAAAAGCCCCATGAGCGATCTGCGTCAACAGAATGGCCGGGAAAAACCCTGGCATGTAGCGTTCTGGGGCGTGGGCAATGAAGCCTGGGGCTGTGGTGGTAACATGACACCAGAACACTATGCCGATGTATATCGCCAGTATGCCACCTTTATGACCGGCGTGTCTAATGAAACCAAGATCTTCCGTATTGCCTCGGGCGCCAGCTCAAATGATTATAACTGGACAGAAGTGCTGATGAAAAAGATCCCGCTCAATATGCTGGGTGGTGTGGCATTGCATCATTATTCGGTGATAGATTGGCAAAAAAAAGGTTCAGCAGTTGATTTTAGCGAACAGCAATATTTCCAGATCATGAAACAGGCCCTGTTCATGGACTCCCTGGTGATAAAGCATTCCGCCATTATGGATAAATACGATCCTGAAAAACGTGTAGCCCTGGTAGTGGATGAATGGGGCGGCTGGTATGAAGTAGAACCAGGCACCAACCCTGGTTTTCTGTATCAGCAAAACACCATGCGCGATGCCATGATCGCCGGCTGTACCCTGAATATTTTCCATAACCATTGCGACCGCGTTCGCATGGCCAACCTGGCGCAAGCCATCAACGTGCTGCAGGCTGTTATTCTCACCAATGAAGAAAAGATGATCCTGACGCCTACGTATCATGTAATGGAAATGTATAATGTGCACCAGGATGCTAAAATGGTACCCCTGACCATTAAGTGTAATGATTATGTGTTTGGGAATGAAAAACTACCGGCTATTTCCGCCTCTGCCTCCAAAGACTCAACCGGCGCTATGCATATTTCCCTGGTGAATATCGATTCAAAAGCTGCGCAGGATATCAGCATTACACTGGAAGGCGGGAATTATAAAACCGTTGGCGGCCGCATACTTGCTTCGGCCAAACTGCAGGACCATAACACTTTTGAACAACCTGCTAAAATAAAACCCGTACCATTCCAGGGCGCAGCATTAAAAGGCAAAACGCTTACTGTAAAAATGCCGCCTTTCTCAGTGGTTGTGCTGGAGTTAAAATAAGGTGTTTGGGAAAATATCCAGATATTTGACAAGTTTTCAAATAAACCTTTTTTATAAACTCAATAAGGTATACCATATGAACAAATTGATTTGCCATGTAGCATTGCTTGCGCTGCTTACCGGCGTAGCATCCTGCGGAGGCGAAAACAAACAACCTTCAACAGAAAAAACGCAAGAAATGATCAAAGCAGGTGTTACCTCAAAAGATTGGGGTGAAACAGATGGAAAAAAAGTACAGTTGTTTACCCTTACCAATAAAAACGGCGTTACTGTAACCATCACCAACTATGGTGGCGTTGTAACCTCATGGGTTACGCCTGATAAAAAAGGCAATAAATCAAGTATAGTAGTAGGCATGGAAAGCCTGGCGGAGTACCTGAAAAAACCACCTTACTTTGGCGCGCTCATTGGCCGTTATGGCAACCGCATTGGGGATGCGAAATTCAAGCTGGATGGAAAAACCTATACCCTGGCCGCCAATAACGGAAAAAATAACCTGCATGGTGGTAACAAAGGTTTTGATAAAGTAGTGTGGGATGCTACTCCGGCTGCCGACAGCACACCTGCGCTTACCTTAAGCTACCTGAGCAAAGATGGTGAAGAAGGTTTTCCCGGCAACCTGAAAGTAACGGTAGTGTATACGTTAACTGATGACGACGCCCTGAACATCGACTACTCTGCAGAAACTGATAAAGCCACACCGGTTAACTTAACCAATCACAGTTATTTCAACCTCACTGGCAGCACTGAGAATACTATTCTGAATCACAGCCTGCAGATCAATGGCGATAAATATACCCCGGTTGATACCACGTTGATCCCTACTGGTGAGATCAAACCGGTAAAAGGAACGCCATTTGATTTTACCAAGGCAGAAACCATTGGCGCCCGCATCGACTCTGTACCTGGCGGCTATGACCATAACTTTGTGTTGAACCGTACCGACAGCACCCTGCAACTGGCAGCTACTTTGTCTGACACTACCAGCGGTCGTAAACTGGAAGTATTCACCACTGAACCTGGCATCCAGTTCTACAGCGGTAACTTCCTCGATGGTACGTTTACAAGCGGTGGCCATCCCGTAAAATTCCGCACCGCGCTTTGTTTGGAAACCCAACATTTTCCGGATTCTCCAAATAAACCAAAATTTCCATCTACCATCCTGAAACCAGGACAGAAATACCATACTGTAACCAGGTATAAAGTTTCGTTACAGTAATTGGGTCAACAGACTTTTAAAAAGGAGGGTTCCCGCTAATTGGTGGGGACCCTCCCTTTTTTAACACCCGTTGCCGCGTTGCGGCTTTTGCCTTCTGCCCTCTGCCTTCTGCCCTTTTTACCATCCCACTGGTGGTGCAGAACCCATTTTTCGTATAGATAATCATGAAGAATACGCCTGCATTTAAAATTGGTTTGTTTGGGATTGGACTGGATACTTACTGGCCGCAATTTGACGGGTTGAAAGAACGGCTGGAAGGTTATCTGTACGAAGTGCATGAACGCATTGCGGCACTGCACCCCCATATCGTAAATGCCGGCCTTGTTGATACGGCCGATAAAGCTTTTGAAGCAGGTTACCGCTTCAGGACCGAAGGCGTAAATATTATATTCCTGTACGTAACTACGTATGCCTTGTCATCCACGGTATTGCCTGTGGTGCAGCAGGCCAAAGTACCGGTGATCGTGCTGAACCTTTCACCCGAAGCGGCGATCAATTATGCAACCTTCAATAAAATGAACGACCGTACCCGCATGACGGGTGAGTGGCTGGCTTATTGCTCGGCCTGCCCGGTGCCGGAAATTGCCAATGTGTTCCTGCGCACCGGCATACAGTTTTACCAGGTAACCGGGATGTTGCGCAATGATGAAGAATGCTGGAAAGAAATGCTGGAATGGGTAGAAGCGGCAAAAGTGGCGCACACCATGTCGTTTAACCGCCTGGGTTGTATGGGCCATTATTACAGCGGCATGCTTGATATTTATGCTGACCTCACTCAACAATACCGCTTCTTTGGCGGACATATAGAACTGATAGAAGTGGATGAGCTGGCTGCCTTACGCCGCTCTGTTACTGATAAAGAAATTGATGAACACGTACAATTGTTTTACTCCACGTTTGATGTGCAGAGCGATTGTTCTGTAGAAGAACTACAACGGGCCGCGTGTACCTCTGTCGCGCTGGACCGGTTAGCTGATCAATACCAGTTAGGGTCCATGGCTTATTATTACAAAGGAACCGGTAATGACGATAATGAAGATACCATCAGCTCCATCATTCTTGGTAACTCCTTACTGACCGCCCGCGGTATTCCCGTAGCCGGGGAATACGAGATCAAGAATGCACAGGCCATGAAGATCATGGACAGCTTTGGCGCCGGCGGTTCCTTTACCGAGTATTACGCCTTGGATTTTAAAGAAGATATTGTTTTGATGGGGCACGATGGCCCGGGTCATATTGCCATTGCAGAAGGGAAAACTAAAGTTCGGCCCCTGTATGTGTATCATGGTAAAGTAGGACGCGGTTTATCTGTAGAGATGTCGGTAAAGAATGGACCCGTTACCTTGTTGTCGGTTGTGCAGCAGGGAAATGGTAAACTGTTGTTGTTAACCGCAGAAGCGGAATCCGTTCCCGGTCCCATATTAGAAATAGGCAATACCAATAGCCGCTATAAATTCTCCATTGGCGCCCGCCGTTTTGTGAACGACTGGAACAGCCATGGCCCTGCACACCACTGCGCCGTAGGGGTGGGGAGTATTGTGTCGAAGATTAAGAAGCTTGGGTTGTTGCTTGGTATGGAAGTGGTGCAGATATGCTGAGGTATGAAGTATGAAAAAGTTGACGGGTTAACTTGTTAACTGGTTAACTCGTCAACTTCTTATCATTTAATCGTCACTATCTCCCATCCCTCCGGTTTCTTCACTAAATGAATACCCAGGTCATGTTCATATTTGATCATATCCAACTCAAATTGTTCATTGCCAAACCGCAGGTTGGAGATCCTGACCTGTTTTAAATAATCCGGAAGCGTGGGTTTGTATAAGGTCAGCTTTTTTTCATAGCCATCAAAAGAAATGCTTAAACAAGCCTGTAGTAACAGGAATACCGCTGCCACCGACCAGGCCTGAGGTGAGCAGGCAACAGGGTAGGCGGTAGGCGCTACGCCCTGTCTGAACGGAAAGCCACAGAATAATTCGGGCAGCCGTTGCAACTCAATGAACAGGGACGCATCAAACAAACCCTGCATCAACCGCATGGCGGGCTCCATCATTCCATAACGTGCCATTCCATAGGCTGCAATGGCCGTGTCGTGTGGCCATACCGATCCATTGTGATACGACATAGGATTGTACCTGGCCGCGTTTGAAGATAAGGTGCGCAGTCCCCAGCCATTAAACATATTATCACTCATTAATAGTTGGGCTGCCCGGGCTGCCCTTTCGGGGGTAGCAATGCCCGAGTATAAAAGATGGCCCACATTCGACGATACTACCCGGCAGGGTTTTTTGTCGCCGTCGAGCGCCAGGATGTAGGTGCCTAATTGTTCATCCCAAAATACTTCGTTAAAACGTTGCTTCAGGTCCTGGGCTTCTTTTGTCAATTGTTCGGCCATCTCGTTGTGGCCTAAACGTTGCGCCATATAGGCCGCCTGTATTTTGGCATCGTACACATATCCCTGCACTTCACATAAGGCAATCGGAAAACTGGCCAGATCGCCATTCTCATGCGAGATGGAATCGTGCGAGTCTTTCCAACCCTGGTTGGCCAGCCCGCTTTCCGCTTTACGCTGGTATTCAACAAACCCATCCCCGTCCATATCGCCATATACTTTTATCCAGGTAAGCGCCTGTAAAATATTCTCCCAAATATTACGGATGGTGGCCAGGTCGTCGGTCCTTCTTAAATACTGACCCGCCAGCACAACGAATAAAGGGGTGGTATCTATGCTTCCATAATACAGTTTAAATGGAATTTCACCGGTTTCAGCCATTTCACCAGATCTTATTTCGTGTAAGATCTTTCCCGGCTCTGCATCCTGCAAAGGCAGGATCTTTGTTGCCTGCCGCGCTGCCTGGTATAATAAAACGCCCTTGGCAATATTGGGCGCTACCCACAGCGTTTCCAATGCAGTAAAGGTTCCATCCCGGCCAAATACCGTATTATACCAGGGCACACCTGCATAAGGATAACTACCATACGGCGTTTGCACCAGTAATGATAACAGATCGCTTTTCGACCGGTTGATCCAGTTATTGAATTGTTCATTATCGGTATAGATCTCCGCCACCAATTCCTTGCTCTTTTCCATGCCCGATTTTATCTTATCATAAGCAATGAAATAGGGCTCAAATTGAACAGGATTGGCATACACAGAAAATAATGAGGTGCAATTGATGCTGAATGTGCCGCCCTGTGGCGCCAGTTTGATCCTGTACGTTACCTTATTGTCTTTTATAGAAGCCGGCGCGGGATCAAAATGCAGGTTGGTTTGGCGTTCAATATTGTCAAGACCGGTATAGGAAACCACTATATGGTTGTTGCCTGATGCAAAGGGCGACTGTAATCTGCCGCGTTTTTTTCTTTCCATGCCCCGCACTTCGAAGATGTCCCTGAAGTCGGCGTCAAACGTGATCTCCAGGTCCAGTTCATGCGAATCGGAACCATAGTTATACAGGATGATCAATTCATGACAGGCCCCATCCTGCAGGAATTTACTGCGGGAGATATGTAACGTGCCTTTTGGTATCACTACATTGCTATCCCCGCTTATATCGGGATTAGTGAGGTCAACCGACAGCATTTCATTCTCGTTCTTTATATTGGAGCTGAGCAGCATGGGCCTGTAATGATTTATTTCCAGCTCCATGTCGCTGATGAACCGCGTGCCCTGGTGATATATGCCCTGCGAGCAGGTGCCGAATTGTTTTATATCACCCCACCGGTCAAAGATCCCAAACGTATCGCCATAATTTAAAGTCAGTACACGATCATCCGCATACGAAGAAGAAGCGAGAATGTAGTATTTGTCGTCATGTAGTTTTACCAGGGTGTCGTGTTTTTTCATAAATTTTAATTTATGGCTGGATTAGAACTTATTTTCTATACGTTGGTGTTAAGTAGTAAGATCTTTCGGATTGTTTGTGCAACGCTTTTTCGTACAGGCGTACATAATTTTGCGCCATTACTACATCGCTGAACTTCCTTTCAAATGTTTCACGACAGGTTTCTCTGCTTATTAAATGAATGTTTTTTAATGCTTCCACTGCTTTCTCTATGGTGTTCACGATAAACCCTGTTTTACCATGCTCTATGATCTCCGGTACGGAGCCATGATTAAAGGCAATGATAGGCGTACCACAGGCCATGGCTTCAATCAGAACCATACCG
>NZ_JBJMLX010000433.1:0-50550 GCF_045805085.1 Niastella sp. | reverse complement strand
GGAACAAGCTCTTTAGCGCAACTGGAATTAACTCTAACTTTTATGGCAGGCGACACGTTAACACCATTGTATGTTATTACAGGAAGTGTAGCCCCCCAGCAGGAAGGATTGTTCAGGTAAACAGGAAATGTATTTCTGTTTATTACGAACATTTCAACCGGGATGTCTTTACTGTTTTTTTTCAAGGGACCCAGTTTTTTTATCTTCAGTTCAATGGAAGTTGATATATCTTTTGGCGTTCTTATATGATCTGAAAAAGACAGAGCAAAAAGAGAAATGCTTAATAATATCAGCTTCATAACAAAATTTTTTAAAATTTCTAAGAATAACTTTATTGTCAAAGCGTAACGGGATCATATATTTCCATTTCGGATTATCGGGAGATGCTATGTCCCAAATGGGCGCCAGGTAGTTATCATTTCGGAGGTTTAAAACACTGGCGCTCATCTTCAGCCTGCCTTTATTAAATACTTCCATCGCATACCCTGTAGTGCCGTCTACATCTCAGATCGCCTGCCGGGCCTTCAATTCAAGGTATTTATTAACCGTATTAATAGTGAGATTTTGCGGTGCAGTAAGAATGGTGAAAATGCCGTGTTGCTGCAGTTCCTTTACGATCAACCGTTTTTCATACACGAATTTTTCTGCAATGGTTTTGGTGTACAGCGTTTCAATATCGGTGGCCGGTTCATCGGTCAGCTGGCGCAATTCGGTATTTTCAAAAAACACTACCAGCACCAGGTGATTGCGGGCAATATGCCTGATGTAGGGCAACTGCCGTTGCAAACCCGATAACGACTCAAAATTGGTAAACAACACAATGAGGCTGCGCTGCGAAACGCGGGTGCGCAGATGCGCATACAGTTTTTCAAAATCGCTTTCGAGGAATTTTGTTTGCTGGTTGTACAGGGTTTCCAGGATATGCCCCATTTGCGAGGCTTTGCGGTCGGCTGGTAAAAAATGACCGATGTTCTCGGCAAAGGTCACCAGCCCTGCCCGATCCTGTTTTATCAGCGCCACGCGCGATAATATCAGGGTGGCATTGATGGCGTAATCCAACAGCGTCATGCCTTCGAAAGGCATTTTCATAACCCGGCCTTTGTCGATGATGCAATAGATCGACTGGCTGCGTTCATCAGTATAGTTATTCACCATCAGCTGACCGCCTTTGCGGGCGGTAGCCTTCCAGTTTATGCTGCGGATATCGTCGCCGGTAACATATTCCTTGATCTGTTCAAACTCAAGGCTATGGCCTATTTTACGGATCTTGCGGCTGCCCGCTTCGGCCAGGTTATTGCTATAAGCCATTAACTCAAACTGGCGCAGGGGCAAATACGAGGGCAATACTTTTACCATCTGCTCTCCCTCGCTCCTTATACGACGCACCACCAATTGTAATGGGCTTTTTACAAATACATTGGTATCGTTAAAAATGTATTCGCCCCGTTCAACCGGACGCAGATCGTAGGCAATATTTTTCGATTCATCACTGTCCAGCGCGGCATCAACCGAAAAATCACGCTGCTGAAACTGCACCGGAATTTCGTCAATGACCTTGATGCGAATACGAAAATGAAACTTGTTGGTAATAAGCAATTTTACCTTATTATTATCGCCATTGCTGAACCGGTCGCTTACAATCCGTTGTATCAGCAATCCTTCCCGGCGCAGGAACAACAGAATATAATCCAGCACTACCATGGTTATGAAAAACCAAAGGCACACCCGCGCCACCGGGTACAGCACCGGCCAGTTATACGACAGTACAAACAATAATATTACTGCTACAAACGACCAGTAAAATCGCCGGCCGAAGAACAAGGGAAGTATGTATCGCTTATAAAGATTCATTGGTACTTAAGTGATGTATTGTGGTTTTCAGGTGCTTTTTTCGTGAATCGGCAATCGGCAATCGGCAATCGGCAATCGGCAATCGGCAATCGGCAATTTTGGCCTCGCGATTATAGTCAACCTGTTAACTCGTCAACTTGTTAACTTGTTAACCCTATCAACTCCGTCAACCCTATCAACTTGCCTCCTGGTCAACTCGTCAACTGATCAACTTACCTCGGTACCTCAATGCTGGCTACTATCTGCTGAATCACATCATCAGTAGAAGCCCCTTCCATTTCCTTCTCCGGTGTTAATACAATACGGTGACGCAATACCGGCGGGATCACATAAATGATATCATCGGGTGTAACAAAATCGCGGCCTCGCATGGAAGCCAGCGCTTTGGCGGCATTTAAAATACCGATGGATGCCCGGGGCGATGCGCCCAGGTAGATCGACTTATGATTGCGGGTATTGGCAACAATAGCCGTTATAAAGTTGATCAATTTTTCTTCCACATGAATAGAACGCACCTGTTTGCGCAATTCCGTTACCTGGGTAGAAGAAAGCACCGTTGATACCTGGCTGATCATTTCATTCAGGTTCTGCTGATGATGTTGCAGCACGATCCTGAACTCCTGCTCGGCCGTAGGGTACGACACATTTATTTTAAACAAAAAGCGGTCTAACTGCGCTTCGGGTAAATGATAGGTACCTTCCTGCTCAATAGGATTTTGCGTGGCCACCACCATAAACGGCACCGATAACTGGTACGAGTGTCCGTCAACGGTTATCTGCCGCTCTTCCATTACTTCAAACAAGGCTGCCTGGGTTTTGGCCGGGGCGCGGTTGATCTCATCTATAAGCACGATATTGCTGAAGATGGGGCCTTTATTAAACTGAAAAGTAGAATCCTTTGGATTGAAAATGGTGGTACCAATTACATCACTGGGCATCATATCGGGAGTGAACTGGATACGTGAAAAACCAACCGAAATGCTTTTGCTCAGCAATTTGGCAGTAAGGGTTTTAGCCACACCAGGCACGCCTTCAATAAGTACATGTCCGTCGGCTAAAACAGCCGCCAGTAAAAGTTCCACCATCTGCTCCTGGCCAACGATCACTTTGCCAATTTCCTGCTTTAAGGTCTGTACCGATTGCTGCAGCGCGCTGAGATCGGTTCTAACATCGAAAAAGTTTTCCATGTATTATGCGTATTTATAAAAGTGCTCCAATTTACGGTTAAACTCAAGCAGGGCTGCATCGCTTACATCATGCATCTCCTGCAACGAATTCATAAAAAATAACAGGTTCGTCAGATTATTGACATTGTAGCCTGTTTTCCAGGCCAGCTTTTTTTCAAATTCCGGATCGTTCAGGGCGGCACGAATGCCATAGCGGCCGCGCACATGATCCTGGAAATGCACGGTCATTTTAAGCGCCAGGTTCTTGTTATCATGCCGTTGAAAATACAACCGGCCTACTGTTTTCACAAAATCTACCGAGGCATTTTTCAGGGGTATAATAACCGGGATGATGCGTTGTTTACGTTTACTTTCAAACAGGTAAATGATTAGCATCAGCAACAATAACAACGGCAAAGCGCTTTTGAGGCCCTGTTGCTTGTTGATCCAGCCGAGCGTGGAAAATAAACCTTTTCCATTCCCGTCTGATCCATTGCCACTACCCGCGGTATGATACCGGAAATACTCATCCCACCGGATCACCGTGCTGTTTTTCGGCAGGTACGACAATGCATTATCGTAATAGGCTTTGTTATTCTTGTGTAATAAAAAGAAATTGGTAAACGCCATCGGCGCCAGGTTAATCAACAGGGACCCACCGCCATCGTAATTAAACTGTACGAAATTGGGGCGCCCGTATTTGTCCCTTCCCAGGATATTGGTAATGTTGGAATCAACCTTGATAAAATAATTATCCAGTGCCTTACCGGGATAGGTGAACGATAAGAAATCGTTTGTTTCGGGATGATTGACACTTACGGTTAACGAATCTTCGGAATTGAATAAACTGGTGTAAAATGCAGGTTTCAAATGCAAACTGTCCAGCAGACTTTCGCTGATAGTGAAGGCCGAGATAAAGATGTGCTGTCCTTTACCTACCAGGTTCAACAAGGCATTCACCTCGCTTTCATCGGGTATCACCTGGTTTGTAATGATGATGTAATTTACACTGGGATCATCATAGCTGGTGGCAGTATTATCCTCTTCATCGTCTTTGTCTGTTTTCACGCTGTACGATCTGTACCGGTCGGGCGATCTTTTATTGACAACAACGTTGGAATTAGGAAATAGATGGCGCAGGTTCTCATACGCATAATAAGTACCGTAGGGTATTTTATCGGTACGCCACAGCGTTACCCGTTTGTTCATGGTTTTACCACCGGAGCCACAAGCGGCTGTCAGCGCAACAAACGCCATCAGTAATAGTAAAGATCGATATCGTATTATTGGTTTCAAGATTACACGGCGTTGTAAAAGTGGCTGAAATTATTATACACTATATCAAATTGTTCCCGGGTAAGGGTAAACTCGCCATACCACACATAATCGTAGATGCGGGTTAAAAAACTAAAGTCGTTGCCCAGTTTATGTTTGCTCATCTGAAGCACATACTCATAATTCGTGGCATCTACATGGTATTTGATCCATTGTCTTTCGTTCAACAGCTGCAGGGTTTTCAGGTACATAAATCGAACGGCCTGGCGGTGGTCGCCGGCCTCCGCGGCTCTCCTGACCTTTTCATCCAGATTTTCATCCTCGATATCAACCTCTTCTCCGCCATCACTCACTTTTGTTTTTTGGGAAGTATAGAACAGGGACAGCTTGTTCACTACCATGATGCGGTAGATAACAAACAGGAAAAATAATCCCAGTACAAAATAGGTAATGATGCGGGTGGCATCACTGGAGAAGAAATTGTTGAAATGATCCCAGAAGCCTTTTTTTTCCTGCGCTCCCTCTTTTTGCCTCCGCTCCCACTCCCGTTCTTCCTGTTCGCGTTTACGTTTGAGTTCCTGTTCGTGCTCAAGGTCCCAATAGGCAGGGTCATTGGCATATTCGAAATCTTTTTGATTTTTATACCGGCGCACGGTAGAATCGGGAACGGCGCGGTATTGAAGCGGTTCGGGCAGCCTGGTGGTGCCTATTTTGGTATCGATATTATTGGTACCAATATCATAAGCCGTGTCTGCCACGGGCGGTTCTATAAGTGCTGTATCAGTTTCTTCATTGGTTTGTGCCTGTAACAATGGGGAACAGGCCAGCAATGTAACCATGCACGCTATTAACCTGAGGTTTTTTACAGCGGGGATCAACAACCGGTATGATGCAACAACATTCATTGACAGGGCAAATAATTTATTCAACTGCTTTTTCGGCTTTTGTTTTACGTTGTACCTGTATGGGATACCATACAAAATACCACATAATAAAAATAAATGAGGCCGCCAGGATCAATATGCTTATCAAACGCGGCATGGAATAGTAGGAATACCGGGTTACAAAACCCTCCAGAAAGGCTGCTACCAGTAGTATTGGTACCAGCGCGATCATTATTTTCAACCCGTCTTTTGCCCCCTGCATCAGTGAATGCAATCTTTTATGGGAACCAGGGAATAAAATGCTATTGCCTACTATTAAACCGGCTGCGCCCGACAAAATGATGGCGGAGATCTCCAGCGTACCATGGCACCAGATCACCAGCACGGAGGACCAGCCCAGGTGTTTCGCAAAAAAATAATATTGAAAAGCGCCTACCATTACGCCATTCGTGAACAATTCTTTAACACTGCCCAGTCCCAGGAACAGGCCCCATACAAAAACCCGGAATGAGACATAGATATTATTCAGTGCAATGTAAGCGAACATATTCACAGCCTTTGTATGCCGGTATACGCCAAAAGGATCGCCTTTGGAAATATTGGCCTCGGTCATTTCAATATACCCGTCGCCCAATACGCCTCTTACAAACGTTTCGTCATGGGCTGCCGAAAAGGCGGCCATAATTGCAAAACCAACGAATATGAGAAATGCATACAATATTTCACGGTGGTGCTTGCGAACGGTGAGTGGTAATTCCGTTTTAAAAAAATGACCAATGCGGGAGGTTTCTTCCCGTTTGTTCCTGTAAATGCTCAGGTAAATGCGGGAGGCCAGGTCGTTCAGATACTGGGTTACCTTGCTATGCGGGTAAAAAGTTTTGGAGTACCCGAGGTCATTCACCAGTTCGGTGAACTGTTGCGCCATTTCATCAGGATCGGTGGTTTCTTCATATTGATACTTCCGCCACTTATCGATATTTTTCTTTATAAATAGTCCTTCTCTCACTCAGACGTATTTTTATTGTTTCAAATCTACCTATTCAGGCCCAAATTAAATGGCACAAGTAAATATAATAGTAAAATTTTGAACGTTATAACGTTGGTAAACAGATAATTCTTATACCTCTCCCCCCTAAAAGGGAGAAAATTTAATGCAGGTTGCTGTTTTCAGGGTCCGCTTTGGAATTCCTGCTGTAAGCTGTAACTTGTAACCGGAACATTTATAATATGCTGTTAGTTAAATTAGATACTGGATTTAATATAGAAGTGGAATTTGCGTTGAGCCCTTTTCACCGGCGTTTTTTTGCCTGGCTGATCGATGTTACCATCCAGGGCACTTACCTGTATTTGGGCGCCAAGCTCCTGAACGGACTGGTAAGCATGGACTGGGACTCGCAAATGTGGGGTGTGGTATTGTACCTGCTGCCTTTTATTTTTTACCACCTCGTTTCCGAGATCATGATGAACGGGCAGAGCGTTGGTAAAATGGTGATGCAAATAAAAGTGATGACCATGCAGGGCGGCGAACCTTCTATAAGCCAGTACCTCATTCGCTGGTTATTCCGCATCATTGATTTTCCCATTTTATTATTCGCGGGAACCCTCACGGGTTATTCTACCTGGTGGGTGGTGTTGTTTATTTTTGCCGGTTTGATCTGAGTTATTGCCACGCCCAAATAGCAACGCGTGGGCGACCTGGTGGCCGGCACCATTTTAATCG
This sequence comes from Niastella sp., assembly GCF_045805085.1. NCBI lineage: Bacteria > Pseudomonadati > Bacteroidota > Chitinophagia > Chitinophagales > Chitinophagaceae > Niastella > Niastella sp. The sequence continues at coordinate 43,654 of NZ_JBJMLX010000433.1, read as the reverse complement.
ATCTTAAAAAACGCACTTCCTGGCAGGATACCGTATTCACCGAAGTGGAATCAACTTATCAACCCCGTTATCCCCAGGTAATGCAGCTGAGCGACCGCGACATCAATACGCTAAAAAATATCATTGAAACCGTGAAAAAGCGAAACGACTACGACCTGTCGATCAAGATCGCCTATCGCATTCAATCAAAACTAAAAATGACCAGCGACCAGGACAGTTTGGAGTTCTTACAAACATTGCTGAAGGATTATAACTATTATTCTGCTAATTAAGAAGCTGTAGTTCGTAGGTATTGCCCTACCTCATCAATGATGCTACCGACACCACTACGATAGTTCCCAGCAGGTAAAACGACAAAACAACAATAGTAAGGATACCCACAAACTTGAAACAGCTTTTGAGGTTACCCAAGGCTGCATTCAGGTTTATTTGATCGTTATTACGCAGGGCCGTTTGCATTTTCGATGAAAAATTAAACAGGTACAAACAGGGGAAGAAGTATAGTAAAGCGATTATTATATACACTATGGAAAAAGCATAGTTGCCAATTGCCAGGGTGCTGCTACTGAATGAATCACTACCGCTGCCCATCTTGCTGATGACAGACATGATACTGCCGAAAAACAGGGCAAAAATTACTATGAACCCACACACCACAAATCCCACAATAGATAAAAACTTGGCCCAACGGGCAGTTTCACTCAGGTAGCCGATGCTTTGCTGATCGACCTGCAGTTCAAACAAATTTTCATTGGGTACTGAAGCTGATTGATTGTAGGGCTCCATTTTTTGCGTTTTTGGTTAACGAATTCCTTTAGGGATGATACAACAAGATATGAAAATAAACGAAGCCCCCCACCAACCTCTCCGCCAGTTGGCGGAGGAGGCAGGGAGGGGGACTTTAATGCTATAGTAAGAATTCAATTAATAAGCCTGTGCAAACAGTACCCGTTGTTTGGCGGGTTTGCCTGAGAAAACACAAACGCCTTCTTCCTGTGGGTTATCCAAAGGAATACAACGAATGGTAGCTTTTGTTTTTTCTTTTATCGCATCTTCCGTTTCAGAAGTGCCATCCCAGAAAGCAGAAATAAAGCCGCCTTTTTCGTTCAGGGTGCTTACAAATTCATCCCAGGAATTTACCGTTGTGATGTGTGAATCGCGATATGCCAAAGCTTTGTTGTAAATGGCCTGCTGAATTTCAGCGAGCAATTGTACAATGCGCTCAGGCAATCCATCCATGGAAACGCTTTGTTTTTCCTTGGTATCGCGACGGGCCAGTTCCACCGTATTGTTTTCCAGGTCGCGTAAACCCAGGGCAACACGAACCGGTACCCCTTTCATTTCGTATTCGGCAAACTTCCAACCGGGGCGGCTGTTGTCGTTATCGTCGTATTTTACGCGTACGCCCAGGGCCTTCAGTTGTTTTACCAGTTCCAGCACCTTCTCGTCGATTTTTGCTTTTTGTTCTTCCCCTTTATAAATGGGAACGATCACTACCTGCAGCGGCGCGATCCTTGGTGGCAGGATCAAACCATCATCATCACTATGCGCCATTACGAGGGCGCCAATCAGGCGGGTGCTTACACCCCAGCTGGTAGCCCACACGTAATCGAGTTTATTGTCTTTATCAGAGAACTTCACATCAAATGCCTTGGCAAAATTCTGTCCCAGAAAGTGCGATGTACCGGCCTGCAGGGCTTTGCCATCCTGCATCAGGGCCTCGATGCAATAAGTATCCAGGGCGCCGGCAAAACGTTCGTTCTCTGTTTTTACCCCTTTAATAACCGGTAATGCCATCCAGTTCTCCACAAAATCGGCGTACACGTTCAGCATTTGAACGGTTTCTTCCACTGCTTCTTTGGCGGTGGCATGGGCGGTATGCCCTTCCTGCCATAAGAATTCGGCTGTGCGCAAAAACAAACGGGTGCGCATTTCCCAGCGAACCACATTGGCCCATTGGTTAATGAGCAGCGGCAGATCGCGATATGACTGGATCCAGTTTTTGTAAGTATTCCAGATGATGGCCTCACTGGTTGGGCGAACCACCAGCTCTTCTTCCAGTTTGGCTTCGGGATCAACCATCAGAGCGCCCTTTTTGGAAGGATCAGCCTTTAACCGGTAATGCGTTACCACCGCACACTCTTTGGCAAACCCTTCGGCGTTCTTTTCCTCGGCTTCAAACAGGCTTTTGGGAACGAACAGCGGAAAATAGGCGTTCACATGGCCGGTATCCTTGAACATTTTATCAAGGGTATCGCGCATATTCTCCCACAGGGAAAACCCATAAGGTTTTATTACCATACAGCCTCTTACAGCCGAATAATCGGCCAGGCTGCCTTTAATAACCAGGTCGTTGTACCATTGCGAATAGTCTGTGCTCCGGCTGGTGATCTCTTTGCTCATGTTTTATTTGTTTATGGTCCTCATTATCAAGCCTTTTATCGATAAACTTTAACATTCGGCTTACAATAAATTACTGGCTTTTTATTGTACCTTTAATTGGGAAAAACGCAAAAGTAGCATTTACCATTGTAAAACGTTAAAACCATTACTATGAGGTTCCTAAATATACTCCCTGTAATTCTGGCAATGGCCGCTTTATCAAGCTGCTCGGTTTACCGCAGCGGACAAACGCCGGATGATGTATATTATTCACCGGGCCACTCTGCTGACGATTCCTATCTGACGGTTAACAATCCCAGAAAGGGCAACAGCGACTATGGCCGTTACGATAATAATACAAACACAAACCCCGACGACAATTACCTTCGGATGCGGCAATATGGAAGCCGGTGGAACACGTTCGACAGCTATAACGACTGGCAATACAATGGTGGTTATTACGGAGCCTATAGCCCATATACGCCCTATTCCTCCTTCTATGGGTCTTCATTTTATGGCGGCTATGGTAGTGGATTTTACGGCGGTTACGGAATTGGAATGCCTTATGCGTATGGTTATTACAATCCCTGGGCAATTAACGCATTCAACCCCTACTTTAACAGTTACTACTACTGGAACAGCTACTATAATCCCTATGCCGGCGGCATAATTGTAGGTGGCGCTAAAGGCAACCCCGTGGCGTATAGAGCAGTACGTAATTTCAACATGAGCAGCTATACCAATGGGAATTATAATATCCGCAACACAAGCACCAACAGACCCATTTATACAAACCAGAATGGACGGTATAATACCAGCAATAACAATGGTAATACATCTGGTGGACTGCGCAGGAGCAATGACAGCTATTACTCGCCTACCCAGCGTTCCTCTTCCCCTACTTATACGCCATCAGCACCGGTAAGAACTTACTCACCTTCTTCTGGTGGTTCATATGGCGGCGGCAGTGGTGGTGGTGGCAGCACGGGCGGTGGTAGCAGACCAAGCCGGGCTCACTAGAAAGCCCGCCTACGCTAAAGCTTCGGCGGACGAGGCAGAGGACAAAGGGCAGAAGGCAGAGATTGACCCTCCGCTATTGCCAAAGGTCCTTGCAAAATGAAAGCATTAAAAACAGAAAATCAGTATTGCTAATAATAACTGTAGTGTGATCTTTTACTACAGACTAAATCGCTTTTTCTATTAGTAAGTGTGAAAACTGGCAGTTATAATAGAGAATAGGGCTATCTCTGCCCTTTGCCTTCTGCCCTCTGCCGTTTTCCGATTTTATAATAACGCACCATGAAGTACACCCTTTCGATAGCTTTTCTTACTTTGATTGGCTCGCAGGCAATGTCACAGTTACCCGAAGATGTAATACGAATGAGTTGGAATGTACCATCCGGAACGGCCCGTAGCCAGGCAATAGGCGGCGCTATAGGTTCACTAGGCGGTGAAATAACGTCAACATTCGTAAACCCGGCCGGTTTAGGCTTTTTTAAAGTTAGTGAAATAGTTCTTACACCGGGTTTTACCATTGGACACAGCGATGGCGACTATCGCGGATCAGGTGTGCGTAGTAACAATGTAAACCGGTTCAATATGAGCACCACCGGTTTTGTATCGGCTACCTCCGATCCGGGCCGGCAATGGGTTAGTAAGGCCTTCAGCATTGCTGTTAACCGGGCAGCCAACTTCAATAACAATATTTACTACAAGGGAAATAACGATTACAGCTCTGGTTCTGAAGTGTACGCAGATGAGTTTTCCAAATCGGGCGTAAATCTCAACGACACTTATGGTTCTGATAAACTGTCACTGCCTACTAAAATGGCTATTTATACCTACTTAATAGATACAGCTACCATTGGCGGCATAAAGCAGATAGTGGGCAGACCTGAATACCTTAATTCCATCAATCAGGAGAACAGGATCTCAACCAAAGGCGGCATTACCGAAATTGCAGTCGGTTTTGCGGGTAATCTGCAAGACAAATTCTATTTGGGCGGCAGCATTGGTATTCCCATTGTAAAGTATGAACGCCGTACAGAATACAAGGAGTCGGACCCTACCAATGATGACAACAACAATTTCAATTACTACCGGTATGAAGAAAAGCTTACCACTACCGGTGCTGGTATAAATTTAAAACTGGGCGCCATTTTTAAACCCATAGAGCCACTGAGAATTGGATTGGCCGTTCATACCCCTACTATTTACGGTTTGAAAGATAACGTAACCAGTAAAATGGTAACGGACCATGAAAAACTGATCAGTGGTTTCCCTGTTGATTCCGTTACTTCCGATTACTACGCTGAAACGCCCGTTAGTAAATACGACTTTTCATCACCCTGGAAATTCATGGTAAGTGGTGCGTATATAATTAACGGAGTGGAAGATGTTTCCCAGCAACGCGGATTTATTACAGCTGATATTGAATATGTAACCTATGGATCTTCGCGTTTTAGTGCGGCAGAAGAAAGTGATGATAATTCATATTACAGCCAGGTGAACTCAACCGTTAAGCAACTGTACAAAAGTGCCCTCAATTTCCGGTTTGGCATGGAAATAAAATTCAATACCATTATGGGCCGTTTGGGTTTTGCTCACTATGGCAATCCGTATGAAAACAATCCCGTAAAAGCAGGAAAAACAAATGTAAGCGCTGGTTTGGGCTATCGCAATAAAGGCATATTCATCGATCTTACATACGTACATAGCCTAACCACTGATTCCAATTTCCCTTACCGGTTACCACCACCACAACAAAACGTTTACGCTGATGTTAAAAGCCAGATCGGGCAAATTCTGCTGACCCTTGGATTCAAGGTTTTTTAAAAGAGTAATTCTCTGCAGACCACTTACATTACTTCATTATCGGAATGTCTCAGCTTAGCGGAGGCGGGATCTGTTTTTAAGTCATTTATTAACGGGTCAACGCTGTTGACCTTTCAATAGTATCAATAATTTCGCTTACTGCATGGGGAGTGAACCACTGTATGGCGGTATCCTTCCTGAACCACGTCATCTGGCGTTTCGCATAATGCCTGGTATTCACTTTAATTTTCTCAACCGGGTCGCCTTCTTCTCCACCGAAGTAATCAAAGAATTCTTTATAGCCTACAGTTTGCAAGGCGTTGCACTGGCTGAACGGATATAACTTTTCAGCTTCCTCTTTTAAGCCCTGCTTTATCATACCATCTACCCGCGCATTAATGCGTGCATGCAATTCGGGTTTGGGCAATTCAAGTCCCAGTTTGATTATGTTGAAAGGACGGGTAACTTTTTTTTGTTGCTGAAAGGTACGTATAGACTGGCCCGTGGCCTGTTTAACTTCCAGCGCCCGCATCAATCGCTGGGGGTTTTGTATTTCTCCCGTTGAATAAAACAAGGGGTCCTGTTCCTGTACCTGTTGTTGCAACCAGGCAAGCCCGTTTTGCTGATATTGTTCCTGAATGCCCGTGCGGATTTCGGGCGATAAAGGCGGCATATCATCGAGCCCCTCACAAAATGCTTTTATATACAAACCAGTGCCACCGGTAACAACGGCCACATTGTGCTGCTGAAATATTTTATCAATGGCGTTTAAAGCGTATTGTTCAAATACAGCGGCATTTACGTTGTCGTGAATACTATGGGTGCTGATAAAATAGTGGTGTACCTGTTTCAGTTCTTCCGGAGAAGGTTTGGCAACGCCAATATCCATTTCCTTAAAACATTGCCGGGAGTCGGCAGATATGATCTCTGTATTAAAATGGCGGGCTACTTCAATAGCGGCAGCCGTTTTGCCCACGGCCGTGGGCCCGGCTAGAATTACACAAGTTTTATTATTCATGTTATTTGCCTGAGCTTGTAGAGAACCCAAAACAAATTGGCAATATGCAATTGGCAAGGGTTGCCGATTTTCGAGCTTCCTTATAATTCGCGAACTTTTGCCTATAGCTTATTGTCTATTGCCTATTGGTTAGGCTTCGTCGTCCTGGCCTTCTTCGGCTTCTTCACCCTTTTCTTCCAGGTCTTCTTCGTCGTCACTATCACCACCTTCGGTACCAAAACCTTCGGTACCGGCTTTCAGATCGTATTTTTCTTCCATTTCGGTGAGCTTGTCGCCGGCAATGCCTTTGGTGCCATATTGCGACGGAGCGATCCCTTCTGATTTTATCATAGCGGGATAGTCGATCTTGCTGCTTTCTTCTTTTGATACGCCGATCAGCTCTACCAAAAACGTCCAGTTCTTCACAAAATCGTACACGTATATAAATTTCTGGTTGGGATCTTTGATCTCAGTACCGATAGCGGTGTTTTCCATCAGCAATGGCGCCACCTTGTAAGGCTTGTCGTATGGGGCCAGACTGATCTCGCGTCCCCGTTGCCAGTTATCATTACTACGGTAAAAAGTAGCCTGATGTTTGTTATCAAACTCGTAGGCTTTCAGTATCACCTGCTGCAGTTGCAAAAAAGTTTGTGTGTGCTTTATGGCAACATCGCGGTAGATACTGTCATCTTCTTCAAAATATATTCTGAATTTTAAAACAGCCATACTTGAAATTTCAGGTTACTTGTTTCTGATTTATTGAACTTATTGCTGAATACTGTGTTTATCCGAAATGTAATTCTCTATAATCGTGCCAGTCAATCCCTTGCCCCGGTCAAAAATAAGACAATTCCCCAACTATCAAAGTATGCAATTTAAGGCGCATTCCTGACAATCTGCAAACCCATTTCTGTTGCTTTTTTCATCATAAAATCGTATGCAGCGTCGTAAGAGTTATCTATTTCACCGTCCAGAATAGCTTCACGGATGCAGTTTTTCAGATCGCCCACTATTTTACAGGGGGAAAGCCCGAATATGTCCATTATTATTTCACCGGTGATGGGTGGTTGCCAGTTGCGGATGCGGTCTTTTGCTTCTACCTCCTTCAATCGCTGGCGCACCAGCTCAAAATTCTCCAGGTAGCGGATCACTTTTTGTTTGTTCTTTGAAGTGATGTCAGCTTCACACAACATCATCAACGCATCTATATCATCACCTGCATCAAACAGCAATCTGCGGATGGCTGAATCGGTGATATTTTCTTTGGTAAGACTGATCGGCCGCAAATGCAATTCTACCAGTTTTTTTACAAAACGCATTTTTTCATTTTGCGGCAGCTTTAATTTGGTAAACAGGCGGGGCACCATTCTGCCGCCCACTACTTCATGTCCATGAAAAGTCCATCCATGGCCTTTTTCGAATTTCTTGGTGGCTGGTTTAGCAATATCGTGCAGCAAAGCAGCCCAACGCAGCCACAGGTCATTGGTGTGCCTGGAAATATTATCCACTACCTGTAAGGTATGGTAAAAATTATCTTTATGGCCCAGGCCATCTATGTATTCTGCACCGGCCAGGTCAACCAGTTGAGGAAGAATTATATGCAGCAACCCACTTTGGTACAACAGATCGAGCCCAACTGAAGGTTTGGCGCTTAACAGGATCTTATTCAGTTCTTCGGTAATACGCTCCTGCGAAATAATGCGAATGCGGTCTGCCTGGTCTTTGATGCTTTGAAAAGTGACCGGTGCAATGGTAAAATTCAATTGCGAGGCGAACCGAACGGCCCGCATCATACGCAACGGATCGTCGCTGAAAGTTTGACCGGGATCGAGTGGTGTTTGAATGATCTTGCGTTCCAGATCGAGCACGCCATTAAACGGATCGATGAGTTTGCCATAATCATCTGCGTTCAGGGAAATGGCCATGGCATTGATGGTAAAATCCCTTCTGTCCTGGTCATCTTTTAACGTGCCCGGCACTACTTCGGGATTGCGGCTATGATAGCGGTAACTCTCTTTACGCGCGCCTACAAACTCTATTTCAAGGGCTGACCTTTCGTGCACCTGTTCTTCAGGAGACTCTTCGCTGGTAACAATCAGTACATCCTGCCCATTTCCTTCTTCAATAAGATGTTTATGGGCGACAGCCCCGGGTTCATCTTCATAAAAATGCTTCAGCTTTATTTGGGCGGTGCCAAAATTCTTGAAGAAAGAAACCGATGGTTTGGGTTGGAACCGTTCTGCCACTTTATGCGCCAGCTGAATACCATCACCCACACAAACAATATCGGCATCCTTTGTGGGGCGGCCCAACAATTTATCGCGCACAAAACCACCAATTACATAGGTGGGCATTCGCAGCTCTTCAGCAGCATGCGCTATCTTTTTAAAAACAAACAGTTCCTTATCGTTGCACTTTATATCCATCAAACAACAAATGTATTAATGTTTCGGGCAATAAACTATAAACTATTCAGCAGTTGCGCATTGGTTATCCCATAAGCACATTTGAAATGCCCCAGTGGACACGCGGGCCGGCCGTGTAAGCCGCATGGACGGCACGATAACGGCTCCTGCACTTCTACAATAAAACGCTTGTCTGATAATGGGCCAAACCCGAATGAAGGCAGGGTTGAACAATATACCGCCGTTACCGGCGCATTAACCGACGAAGCAAAATGCATGGGCGCCGAGTCGTTTACATAATTCATGGCGGCGTCTTTCATCAAAGCAGCCGATTGTAAAAAACTAAGCTGGCCGCACAGGTTCACCACGGTGGCTGGGATCTCCGCTGTACGGATCTCTTCCCCCAACGCTGCATCACCAGGCGCACCCAGCAAATAAATGGTATAATTTGCAGGTACGGCTGCAGCAAAGCTGATCCATTTATCTTTCGGGAATTGTTTGGTGAACCAAACCGATGCGGGTGAAATGGTGATATAAGGAAGCTTCCTGTATTGTTGCACTATGGCAGTATCCTGCGCAGATGGATACAAATGCGGATTCACCACTTCCTCATTGGTAAACTCCCTGATCAATTCATTATTGCGGTCAACTTCGTGAATGGGATGATCCACGTCACTGATAACATGTTTTATTTTTTTATCGAACAGCCAGCTTAACGGGTTTTTATCGAACCCGATCTTTTGTCTGGCGCCGGAAAAAGCAGTGAGTATACCGGTAGCGGCAAAACGCTGGATGTTTATTACTTTATCATAGCGGCGTTTACGGATCAGCCTTAACAGCTTCCACAAATTTTTCAGCTTGCCGTTCTTTTTATCCCAGATCAGCACTTCGTGCAGATAGGGATGGCTTTGCAACAGGCCTTCATTGCCTTTTCTTACCAGAAAATCAATTTGCGCATCGGGAAAAAACCGGTGTAGTTTTTCCACGATGCCCGTTGCCAGTACCACGTCACCAATAAAGGCGGTTTGTATTACAAGAAATTTCATTGACTGTTGCTGATTTACTCTCTGATAACGGTTACTGAACCGTCTTTATTCCATTTGATAATTGATGAGGCGGCGTGTGCAGTCGTTTCTTTTTGGCGGTGTTGCACAATGTAATCAACCCCTTGCCAGATCGCCGGTGAAATATCGTGAAAAATAGCCGGCGCGGGATCACCCGATATATTGGCGGAGGTGGATACAATGGGTTTACGGAACCGCTTGATCAAATGTTTGCAAAAATTATCTTTTACAATCCGAATGGCCACTGTACCATCGGCATTGATCACATTATCGGCCAGTCCGATGGCGCCCTCGTAAATGACCGTGGTGGGCTTTTTGACCTTGGCCAGGTAATCGAACACCTGCAGGTCGATATGCGCCACATATTGCATCAGCTCCTTTACATCGGCCAGCAAAATGATCATACTTTTTGCCTCCGGGCGCTGTTTCAGGTTAAAGATGCGGTTAACAGCCGTTGCATTGGTGGCGTCGCAGCCAATGCCCCAGATGGTATCGGTTGGGTAAAGGATCAATCCCCCACCCTGCAATACTTTTAAACAATGATCAACGTCATGTGCAAAATCCATGGTGCAAATGTAGGGTCAAAATGCCTTTTCCTGAAAAACCACTAAAAAGCCCGGGGTTTTACAACTGATTAATGATCTGTACTGTATGTTTGCAAAAATTTAAAGTAATGCAAGACCTGATACTCGAAGCCTGGAGCAACCGCGAGTTATTAAAAGAAAAAAAATATACCGATGCGGTAAAAGCTGTTATTGAAGAAGTTGACAAGGGCCGTTTGCGTGTGGCCGCGCCCACAGATGGCAAATGGGCAGTGAATGAGTGGGTAAAACAGGCTATTCTGATGTATTTCGGCATTCAGCCTATGCAAACCTGGACCATGGAGCCTTTTGAGTTCTATGACAAAATGCTGCTGAAGAAAAATTATAAAGAGCTGGGCGTACGTGCTGTTCCCCATGCCGTAGCGCGTTATGGCGCCTATGTGGCCAAAAACGTGGTATTGATGCCCTCTTATGTAAATATCGGCGCTTACGTTGACGAAGGCACCATGGTTGACACCTGGGCTACTGTAGGCAGCTGCGCCCAGATTGGCAAAGGCGTGCATTTGAGCGGCGGTGTAGGCATCGGCGGCGTGCTTGAACCTTTGCAGGCTACTCCTGTTATTGTGGAGGATGGTTGTTTCATTGGCAGCCGTTGTATTGTGGTAGAAGGCGTTGTAGTTGAAAAAGAGGCCGTACTGGGCGCCAACGTGGTATTAACACAAAGCACCAAGATCATCGATGTTAGCGGCGATACGCCGGTTGAATACAAGGGACGGGTACCGGCACGCAGCGTGGTAATTCCAGGCACCTATGCTAAAAAATTCCCTGCGGGCGAATACCATGTAAGTTGCGCACTCATCATTGGTCAGCGTAAACCAAGCACTGACCTGAAAACAAGTTTGAATGATGCGCTGAGAGATTTTAATGTATCTGTTTAAGATTTAATATTTGGAAGGGAAAAATCATACTGTTTCACTGGCGGGATTCCTCATTACCATTATAGGCTCCATTTTGTTTTCAACAAAAGCCATTATTGTAAAAGTAGCCTTTGCGCACACCCATATGGATGCCCTCACCCTGCTGATGCTGCGCATGACTTTTTCCCTTCCCTTTTATCTGGCAGCCGTATGGTTTGCCCGGAAAGAAAAGCTGGCGGCCCTCACCGCCCGTCAATGGCTGGGTGTTATTGGGCTTGGTTTATTTGGCTATTACCTCAGCAGCCTTTTTGATTTTATAGGCTTGCAGTATGTTACTGCCGGTCTGGAGCGATTGATCCTTTTTTTGTATCCCACCTTCGCCGTGCTCATCAATGCTTTTATTTTTAAACAACCTGTAGTAAGCACCCAAAAAATAGCCCTGTTGCTTACCTATACGGGCATCGGCATCGCTTATTTGGGCGAATTACACATCGACACCTCGAACCCCCATTTTTTCTGGGGCAGTTTTCTCATCTTTTTATGTTCTATTACCTATAGCGTTTATATCGTTGGCAGCGGCCGCATGATTCCCACTGTTGGTGTTACCCGTTTTACCGCTTATGCCATGCTGGCTTCCACCGCCGGCGTGTTTACGCATTTTGCATTAAACGGCGGCGGCTTGCACGACCTGGAACAAGGCGGTACACCCATTATCTGGTACGGTATTTTACTCGCTACTATAGCTACGGTATTGCCCACGTTTATGATGTCGACCGGAATGAAAAAGATCGGCTCCAACAACGTAGCCATTATTTCGGCTGTTGGTCCGGTTTCTACCATCATTCAGGCACACTTTATCCTGGGCGAAAAGATCTTCACCGCACAGATCGTAGGTACTTTATTTGTAATTATTGGCGTTGTTCTTATAGGTTGGAAGCGGAATTAAATACAGTTTCAAGTTCCGGGTTCCGGGTTGCCAGTTACCCGGCACCATGAAGCTATTATTTCTGCCAACTACTTAAACCATTCCCATCATCTCATTCATCCCATCAATCCCAGCTCAGACAGTTAGTCCCAGTGTGAACACCTGCTTCTATAATAACCGCATGACTTCTTAACCGGTGTTGTTTCGGTAATCTTTGGCGTTTCTACTTTAGCGGGTGTTTCGGCTTTGGCAGGCGCTACCACTTTTGATATCGCTGCAACTGATTGTTTGTTCTTACTAAATGAAAGCGGAATACCCACGTTGATATTCCAGGCAGCTGAAGAAGATGATAATTGCGTAATAACCAGTTTATTCTCCGTTGGCGTGTTCAGTGTTTCTGTATTCATATTGCCAATGCCTTTAAGGTATTGAATTCCTATCACATACTTATTCACGCTGCCTTTGGCAAATGCCAGGTTAATCCCGGTAATAAAAGCCGATGTCCAGTTACCCGCATTATACTGGTAAACTGTTTCCCCAGACTTCACTGCGGTGGTAATAGCCTGTTCAGGTTTGGGCACAAACGCCATTCCCGCATACGGTTGGATGCGCAGGTTCATCACCGGTTTTTGCGGTACTGTCGCCATTGCCTGCCGCATGCGCGCCGCGGCGCAGGGACTTAAATTAGCAGTGGTTGTTGCTGGTTGTTTGGCAGTTTTTCCCAATGAAATGGGTTTGCTGCTTACCTGATAGCCGGCTTCTAACCGAAGTTTCCAGTTGCCCTGGTCAGCGGTAAATTCTTTGTCGCCGGTTTCAGGATTGGTAAATTCATAAGTTACAAGGGAACGGTTGCTTGCAATACCTACAAATGGGCCATGGACCTTGTTGAAGAGATAATCGGCCCGCACACTTATCTGCGGGGAGATGTTTGGTGAAATTGGATTAATACAGGACGTGTTATTGTACTTCACACAGTTAAAAGCTTGTTCAATACCCACTCTGGGTGAAATGGAGAGTTGGGCATTCGTTGCAAACCCACAGGCAACGAACACCAGGCTGGCTAACGCTGCTTTTCTCATAGCTTAGTATTTTAGTTCTTATAAGGTACACTATATCCTGCACCTGAAAAATTAGAATACATGAGTGGCTTTCGGGTGATAGTAAGTTCCTGAGTTTCTGCCGGTTCACGATTGCCAAAAAAAATTTCTATCAACCTGTCCAATTGGTGCAACCCTGATTGTAGTAAGGGTATAATAATTTATATTCAATAACTTAAAATCAAAAATCATGGATGAATACATGTTGATCTTCAGGCACCAGGACGGGACAAAAATTGCTTCACCGGAACAAATACAGATCTGGATGAAACAGACCATGGATTGGATCGGTGGCATTTCTGCACAGGGAAAATTTGTTGAAGGCAACGGCTTGCCATTTGATGATAGTAAAGTAGTGTGGCACCAGGGCGTTGTTACCGATGGCCCGTTTGGTGAAATTAAAGAAACCATTGGCGGATACATAGTTGTAAAAGCCGGTTCGATAGAGGAAGCAGTTGAATTTGCAAAAGGCTGCCCGGTTTTACAAGGCGATGGCAACAGTGTGGAAGTTAGAAAGATTGCCAAAGGGGATGGCGTACATAAATAACGATCAGTCAATAACCCCGAATGTCCCGATTCATCTGGACATTCGGGTTCCTGATTAATTTGCCTGGCTTTTTGTTATGCAACAACCCGAATTAATACCGCATTTATTCAGAACCGAATACCGCAAGATCATTGCCGTACTTTGCAAACGCTTTGGCTTTGTTGAAATAGAAACAGCCGAGGACATTGCCAGCGACACCTTTATGCTCGCCGCCCAAACCTGGAGTCTGAAAGGCATTCCACCCAACCCGGTTGCCTGGTTATATACCGTTGCAAAGAACAAAGCCAAAAATTTCCTGCATCGACAGGCTACTTTTACCAATAAGATCGTCCCCGCCACATCCACTGCTGAAAACAGTGCAACCATTCCCGAATATGAGATCGATCTGTCACCACAAAACATCAACGACAGCCAGCTGCAAATGATGTTTGCCATTTGTCACCCCACTATTGCAGTTGAAGCGCAGATAGGATTGTCACTTCGCATTTTGTGTGGTTTTGGCATAGAAGAAATCGCAGATGCTTTTTTAACCAATAAAGAAACCATCAACAAACGGCTGTTCAGGGCAAAAGAAAAATTACGCGAAGAAAATATTCCCATTGAATTACCAGGTATTACAGAAATAGACGAGCGGCTCCATTCCGTTCTCGCTACTATTTACTTATTGTTCAGCGAAGGGTATTATTCCATCAGTAATAATAAAACCCTGCGTAAGGAACTATGTTTTGAAGCTATGCGGCTCTGCAACATGCTGGTTGAAAACAAACACACCAACAAACCACCGGTAAATGCCTTGTTATCGCTCATGTGTTTTCATGCCTCCCGGTTTGAAGCACGGATAAACGAACAGGGCGAGCTTATTTTATATGATGAGCAGGATACCAGCCTGTGGGATGCAGACCTCATCAGCAAGGGCAGTTATTTCCTGAACTGTTCCGCCACCGGCAATCAGTTATCTAAATACCACCTCGAAGCAGCCATTGCTTACTGGAGCACGCAAAAAGACGATACCCATGAAAAATGGGAAACCGTTTTACAACTGTATAACCGGTTATTACGGATTGAATATTCTCCCATTGCCGCCCTCAACCGCACCTTTGCCCTCTCAAAAGCCAATGGCAAACAGGAAGCCATTATTGAAGCGGAAAAGCTCAAGCTCACCAGCAATCATTTTTATTATACGTTGTTAGGAGAATTATATAAGGGGATAGATAATGTTAAGGCCAGACTTCATTTTGAAAAGGCGCTTTCTTTAGCCAAAACGAGCACCGATAAAGCGACGATACAGAAGAAAGTTGATCAGTTGACCAGTTGACCAGTTGACGAGTTGACCAGTTGACGAGTTGATGAGTTGATGAGTTGACGAGTTGACCAGGAGGCAAGTTGATAGAGTCAATATAGTTGATAGGGTTGATAGAGGTTGAAAAATTAGCGCCTAATTATTCCATACTTGCCCTGGCCGCGTCGCGGCCCTTTGCCTCTGCCCTTTGCCTTTCACAAATTACTCCCGGCACCAATAATACCTCTACAACCTCCACCAACACAAAATACAACAAGCGCATACACATTGTATTTATTAGCTATCTGCTGTATGCTTTATTTTATTTAACTTTATTAAAACCCCAATCCTTAACCGTAAAATAAGTAGGTAGCACAAGTAGGTTTTTCAGAGGTTAATCAGAAAGTCAAGCGTTTAATCTGAAACGCACATTGGAGGAGCCCCGACCATCCGGGGACAATGGTTCAAACAAAACGGGATAAGCAGTCCCGTATTCAACGGGGCTGCTTTATTTTTTCAACAGTTTTTGTTGTAATAACCGGCCTTTGGCGTCCGACACTTCCAGTACATACATGCCCGGCCGGCAACCAGCAGGCATGGTCAAACTAACGGACTGATAACCGGTAGTAAAGGATTGTGCAGACGCATACACTTCCTTTCCATAAAAATCAATCAGTCTGAATTTTACCAGTTCCGCAGTTTTTAACTGCAGCTGCACATTTATTTCTTTATGGAATGGATTGGGATATACCTGCATACCTACGTCTTTCAAACTCAGGAAAATAATACCGGAATAAGTATAACGGCCATTCTGCTGCACGATCTTTAACCGGTAAAACCGGTTGTCTGCAGTGGTATTTACTTTATCAGGAAACTGATAATCGCTCAGCTTATTTCCTTCATGCCGGGCCGTTATTTTACCGGTTGTTTTAAAATGATCGGGCACATCGGCATATTCCAGCTCATAGCAGGCAATATTCTCATTTTCCTGCAATGACCATTTCAACAGCGATTGATTATTGACAAGACTGCCCCTGAAGTTTAAACTGTTTACAGCCAGTACGCCACTGGTATAAAAACAGGTGGCATTCTGACTGCCAGGTTGGGCAGGATCGTCGGAATTAACAAAGATGGTATTGCCATCCCCATCCAGCAACGTGATCCGCGACTGGTTACACACGTACATGTCTGCATTTGCCTTTGCCTTAAAGGTCACCACTATTTTATTGCCGGTACCCGGTTTAACAATCCCGCTTTGTTCACCGGTTGAATTTATAAACTGTCCACCGGTTATCGCAAAAGGCATACCGCCACTCACATCTGCCACGGCCACACCATTCATAGCTGTTGAATTAGGAATGTAAACAGTAGCAGATGGAACAGAATCAAATAATTTAACGCCAGACGCATTTATATTACCGTTATTGGTCACTTCAATGGAGTATTCCACCGTATCGCCGCCCACTACAAACGGCACCCCACGCGTATTGCGATACGTTTTATTAGCGATCAAAGCCGGCGATAACACCGGGAATCCACAACTGGTAAAATCGCCGCTGGTCCATACATTACTGGTAGCGCCGCCGGTTATAGAAGAGCCCCCCATGGTAGCCAGGTTCACTTTATAAACATCCTGGTACGAACCGCCAATGTATACATTCCCCGCCGGGTCAATCGCAATTGAATTGGAACTACTGGCGGGTGAAGGATTGATGCTTCCTAAAAACGTAGTAACCCGGGTGGCCGGGTTTATCTTGTACAGTTTACTGCTATTGGCTATCAAATATAATTTTCCGGAACCATCCCCAAAGAGATCGCCGCCCGTTTCCCCCAGCACATCATTGGCGCCATTTACAGCATCATTGATCAACGGACCCAATTGGGTTATCACCGGTAACCCGGTAACAGTACTTACAGAAAATTGAATAAGATCGTCGCCATGTGAGGTAACTGCATAGCCATAGCCATCAGAAGCAAAGGCCATTCGGTTAATGCTGTACGACACGTTTGGTTCAAGCGGGTAGCCGGTAAATTGTCGGGCGCAAACGGGGGAAGCATTCAGATCAACATAACAAAGGTCCTCGGCGGGATTGGATGCGTAATTATTTACAAAGTAAATGCGATTGGTAGTTTTGTCATAGGCAATGGCAGCTACATAATCCATGAGGCGACTTGCAATGATGGCGCCGGAAACGGCATCAAAACAAGGGCCGTTCTCCCCATCATACAAAATGGGTCCGCCTTCGCCATTGCTTTTATCGAGCGTTTTTATAAACCGGTAATAAAAGCCATTACCAGGTGAATTTTCAGGCGCGATGGTTGTGCACTGGTACACAACCGAACAGCCGGCATCTGCCGTAATGTTAGTAAAAACAGTATTGGTGCCCTGGGTAAAATTGATGAAATTATAAATACCCTGCAGGGTGGCATAATTACTTATACTGCCACCATTAGCCGTAACTTTTATCCGGAAGGTAATGGTAGCGCTCACGTTAGGCGCCAGGATACCAGCCCCAAACGATGGTGAATTTATTAATCCACCGGTTATCGCAAACGGCATGGCGCCGCTTACATCTGCTGCGGAGATCCCGTTCATGGTGGTAGACCCCATTACATACGACACACCCGCCGGAATATTATCGAATAGCGTAGCACTGGTAATATTCAATGCCGACAGGTTGGTAACAATGATGGTATACTGTAGTACATCGCCCTGTGACGCAGTAGTGCCATCACCGGTGGTAGTTATATTTGCAACAGATTTGCTGCTATTCAGCGTTTGCGCCTGTATATTATACGCAATGCCCAGCAAAAGCAGCAATAATGGTATACGCAGAGTTGAATTCGTGTAGAATTGTTTACTCATAGGTTATGGATTATACTGCTTAAAAATAGAAATTCGATCGCAGTACTTCCAGTGCAGGATATATTATTTGACCGCAATCAACAATTGCATGCAGCGGGCGTTAGGACAATGTATATCAATACATAAAACTACTTATTGAAACCCGTCATTTTTTAGTAACATACCCAGATGAGTGTGTACCTGGTTTACTAAGATCAAAACCCATCTAACGCCAACATTAAATAACATGCTATTTAATATTTATATTGAAATATTGACTAACTTACAAGAACCCCAAAACAGCGAATATCCTTCCGGAAATGATTATTGAAAAACCA
Source organism: Niastella sp. (assembly GCF_045805085.1). Lineage (NCBI taxonomy): Bacteria > Pseudomonadati > Bacteroidota > Chitinophagia > Chitinophagales > Chitinophagaceae > Niastella > Niastella sp. The sequence goes on along the minus strand of NZ_JBJMLX010000433.1, from coordinate 25,502 downwards.
GCATATGTCCACCTCCCCTGGAAAACGATTAACTCTCTTATGAATATCTCATTGGTTTGAGAAATGATTAGCAGTTCGGGATACCGGAAGTCCGGCTATCATAAGATCAGCCATGCTCACGCTACCTATTAATTCAGTCCCTAATCCCTTTTTACTTACGCGAGTCCCGTTTTTAATCAACGGTTAACTGATTTGTATCAATCCGTACCCCTCTTTTACTTTATAAATATCAGAAGAAAAAGAAACATACCTAAGCGATAGCGACATATAACTAACTCGCTACAAAGGGTTGCCGTTGTATAAGTTTATCGAGTGTGGATTTAAATTCTTCAATGGAGGTTTGATCGGGTATGATAATATCAGCACCTGAAGGCGTTTTATTTTCAACCGGCCCTGTTTGCATGGAGTAGATCACGATCTTCATATGGGGACAGGAAGACCGCAACATTTTTATTGTTTCGTATCCTGTTTTTTTACGCGCATTAAATTCAAGCAGGCATACATCCGGAACATTTTCCTTTGTTAACCGGTCTATCAGTTCCTTCCCATCTCCCACCTGCAGGGTTATTGAATAATCAAAACCTGCTAAATAACTGGAAATGCATTCGCGCATTAAAGGGTGACTGTCGATAAGGGCAATTTTAGCCGTACCGGTGTTGCTCATATTACATCGAAGGTTTAGTCTGTGGTAATGTAAAGGTAAGTCAACCATCAACCGATATCCGGTTTCCTGTTACCGTTAATCATAATCTGGCCAAAATTCCTAAAACACCCCTAAGCATAAATACGTAGTAAAAAGACCTTACATAAATTTTTCCGTTCATACAACCCGTGATTTTACGGTTTTCGTAAATGGTTTTCCTGATTGCGCTCCCCGTTTAGTTGACCTACAGGTACTTTCGCGGCGATAAAACCAACCAAAGCCCGCGAAACGTTTATGAACAAATCTGTATTATTGGTGCTTCTGGGTAGTAGCATTGTTGTACCTGCAATGGCGCAGGATACGCTAAAAACTACCCATAAACAACTAAAGCAAGTGGTGGTAACCGGTAAAAGCGATCTGCGCGCAACAAAAGAACAGGCCTATACCGTTACCACCATCGATGCCACCCGCCTGCATAACACCACAAGAGACATTAACCAGGTGCTTAACCGCACTACCGGCGTAAAGGTCAGGGAAGAAGGCGGCCTGGGTTCCAACTATTCTTTTTCCCTCAATGGTTTTACCGGTAAACAGGTGAAATTTTTTTTAGATGGCATGCCCATGGATAATTTCGGTTCATCCCTGTCTCTGAACAATCTGCCCGTGAACATGGCCGAAAGAATAGAAGTATACAAAGGCGTGGTGCCCGTGTTCCTGGGGTCCGATGCATTGGGCGGCGCAGTAAACGTGGTGACCAACCAGAAAATAAAAAAGTACCTGGATGCTTCGTATAGTTACGGCTCCTTTAATACACACCGCGCCTCCATAAACTCCCGTTATACTACCGGCAAGGGATTTACCATCAACCTTAATGGTTTTTATAATTACAGCGATAACAATTACAGGATCGATGTACAGATCCCCGATCCGCAAACCGGTATATATGGTAATTCCATAAAAATAAAACGCTTCCACGATGCCTATCATTCATCGATGGGTCAGGTGGAAGCCGGGTTTGTAAACAAGAAATTTGCCGACAAATTGTTGTTCGGGTTAATTGTTTCGGAAAACAGAAAGGAAGTGCAAACCGGGATGAATATGGACCTCGTGTCAGGCCAGGTATTCAACACCAGCCAGTCGCTCATTCCTACTTTCAAATACAAGAAAGAAAATTTCTTTCTTCCCGGGCTCACTGTAACGGCTAACGCCAATATGAGCTTTGTAAGATCGGGTATTACCGATACCAGTTCGCGCCTGTATGACTGGTTCGGGAATTATACGGTGAAAACATTTGGCAGCAACTCAGGCGAGATCTCTTATTACAAAACAAAATTCCGCTTTAACGACCGCAATGCGCTGGCCTCCGTTAACCTGAGTTATGAGTTGAACAGGAACCATAGCTTCAGTATCAACCACAACTACACCTATGCCCGACGTAAGGGCAATGACCCGATAGCCATCGACCCCATTCCCTTTGACATTCCCAATACATTGTCGAAAAACATAACCGGGCTGGCCTATAAATATTCAACTATAAATAACCGGTTTTCAGCCACCGTATTTGCCAAGCAGTTCAACATGAACGCCAGCACCGTTGATGCCGAATGGGGCACGCACGTAAGCATGACAAGCAACCACAATAAAACAGGTTATGGTGTGGCCGCGATGTATTATATTTTCCCGTTTGCACAGGTGAAAGCTTCTTATGAAAGTACCTGGCGCTTACCAGAAGGCGAAGAAATGTTTGGGAATGGATTACTGTTGAAAAACAATCCTTATTTAAAACCCGAGCACAGCCATAACATCAACGTAGGGCTTTCATTGATGAAAACCTTCAACAACCACAAACTGGAAGGCGAGATCAATTACCTGTATCGCAAAGCGGGTGATTTTATCAGGCTGGAATCTGACGGACAGATCAGCCGGTATTCAAACCTGGACAGCGTAAGAACATCTGGTGTTGAATGGAGCGTACGCTATACTTATAACGATGCCCTGACCCTTGAAGTGAACAGCACGTACCAGAATACATTAAACATAAAAACGTATGACAAGGGTATTCCCAACTACACTTATTGGGACCGCCTGCCAAACATGCCTTATTTATTTGGCAGCTTCGATGCTGGTTACAAGATCAAAAAAGCGTTTTATGTACAGGATGCGTTGACATTTGGCATAGGTGGCAATTTTGTTGAGCAATTTTATCTCTTCTGGCCAAGCCAGGGCAGCGCGGGCACCAAGTTCATCATTCCCCGCCAGTTTACCCAGGATGTTTCCATTACTTACTCACTGCAAAATGGCAGGTATAATATGGCTGCAGCATGCACCAACCTGTCGAATGCCAAACTGTACGACAATTTCAAATTGCAGAAACCAGGCCGGGCATTCAGTGTAAAACTCAGATACTTTTTTCACAACTAATTTTTCATTGTAAAACACATTACCATGCGTTTTTGCAAATCAGGATATACCCAAACATTTTTTATTTTATTGACCATTGCCGTTTTGCTAAGCGGTTGTTATAAACCCAAAAGTCATTTTTTACAGGTCAGTGGTAATTACATCCTGGCCTTACGTACACAGGGCGCTACCGGAACATCTGATTACCTCCTTTCGCAGGATACCATCAACAATGCCGCCAAAATAGTATCCTCAACCGGAAATGGTATTGAACAACTGGCCTGGTGTTATTTTGGTACCACGGGTAAAACCGTATTCAGCTTCAGCTATGGCACCAATAATGTTGGTATTGGTTATGGCGTAAACGAAGGCGGCGCCTTGTATGAAAAAGGAAGGATCTCCTTTGAGCGGATGGACTGTTTTGGCAAGGGCGATGACAGCACCCTGATTGCCATTGGCGCACCCTGGGGCGGCGGCAGCTATGATTGCCAGATTCAACTGATAGACGCCAACAATATTCGCATCAGGAAAAAAAGACTAACGCCTTTATACATGTGGAATAAGTCGGATGTGCTGAATAAATGGCCTACTTCAATTGTAGTGAATGATAATAAAATGTATGTTTCATTTTATCCGCTCGAAGGTAGTACCTGGAATACGGCATACACGGATACTGCCTATGTTACCATTTTCAGTTACCCGGGGCTGGATTCTTTAACTACTATCAGGGATGCGCGCACCGGTCCTATTGGCCTGTATGGAAACCAGGTAAGCATGGTGAAAGCTGAGAATGGCGACATTTACACTGTATCGCCCAGCAGCCTGGCGGCAGGCTATACCCAGGTAACAAAGAAATCGGGTATCCTGCGTATTAAAAACGGCCAGCAATCATTTGACCCCTCCTATTTCTTTGACGTGGAAACTGCCTCAGGCGGCGCCAAGCTGCTGACAGCCACCTATGCGGGCGATGGACTGCTTGTAGCCCGCCTACAACTTCCGGGCACAGATAACGCCAACGCCATCTGGGCCGCTTTTGACGTAACCATTCCCATTTGTAAAATGGCGATCATTGACCTGAATAATAAAACAATTACTGATATTTCTGATATTCCGGTTCATGGTGGACAGTATGGTGCACAATGGCTGGTTGAAGATGGAAAAGTGTATGCCTCCATTACCTCAACGCCAGCCGGTGAAGCCCGCATATATGCCATCGATCCGCTCACGGCTACTGCTACCAGGGCAGCTAAAATTGAAGGACTGGAAGTACCGGCGATTTATAAAATATCCAATTAACCGGTCAGGAGGGAAAATACTATCATTTATGATGAAAAGAGCAGCCGTCGCCAACTGGCGGACGGCTGTCTTATTATTCAGACCTATTCCTTAACAAATTGTAATACCTGGTGCTCACTACCACTTTGCAGGTATAAGAAGTAAGCCCCGGTTTGAAGATCGCTTACCGGAATGGCCAGCAATTGCCCGGCAGTAGAAACATTATTAAACTGTTTTACCGTTTGCCCGCCGGCGTTAATGATCTGCACTTTCATGGTTGCATAAGTATTGTTTAACCGCAATTGCACTATATCTTTCGCCGGGTTGGGAAACACCATGATCTCAGTAGTTGAATTCAATTCCAGCATTTGAATATTACTGTAATTGGTGGTACCACTGTTAAATCTGGTCTGTAAGCGGTAATATATTTTCTTACCCGTAGCGTTGAGATCAGTATAACTATAGTTTGTTTGGCTGCCCGTATTTTTTGCGGTGACCTTGCCAATTGTAGTAAATGTCACTCCATCGGAACTTCTTTCCACCTCGTAACAACACACATCCGATTCATTGTCGGTAATAAATTTCAATTGTGCTGTTTTGCCTTTTTCCAACCATTCAGCTTTAAAAGAAATAAGATCAACTGGCAGCGCTCCTAATGAAAAGCCCGATACAATATTTGATACATAGCGCCAGGGGCCATATATCTGCCCGGTTAAAGCAGTAACCAGATCATATTTTACCCTTGCTCTTATTTTGGTATACCGGCTGCCGGTTTGTTTTGCCACTATGCTTTTCAATTCCCTGCCTGTTATACCCAGGTTGGTGTAACCGCTTTGGGCCGAAGTATATACAATGCTGTTGGTAATGGGCGACCCGCTAAATGCATTAAAACTCAATTGCGTTTCCCAAACCAGCTTGCCTTTTACGGTACCACCCAGGAATGATTTTGCAAATAAACCAGCCCCAAAGGTGGATGCGGGAAAATTGCTGCTGTTTATTGGAGTAGTTAAATCATTATTATAGATGTTAAGGTTATTACGTATCCCTGTTCCCGGACTATTACCTAAATACACAAATGCAGCGCCTTCATCGGTTTCGCCATGGTCGTAAAAATAGGCGCCCACGATCACATCGCTGTAGCCATCGCCATTTACATCGCCAGCGCCCGCTACAAAGGTGCCTAGTTCTGCATTGGTCTGTTCGCTTTCACCCATAGCAACGGCAGTAGTGTTAATGCCTGTTGCCGAACCATGATATATGAAGAATGCCCCCTCCCCGTTTTGTGGATTGGAATACCTGTAAGCCCCCACGATCACATCACTGTAACCATCACCGTTTACATCACCGGCGCCCGCAACCGAATTACCCATCGATGCACCAAACTGATTACTTTCTACCATCGCGGCAGCAGTAGTACTAATGCCGGTAGCCGAACCGTGATAAATAAATGCAGCGCCTTCATTGGTAAGGCTATTGTCGTAATTCCATGCGCCTACAATAACATCACCATATCCATCACCATTTACATCGCCAGCGCCAGCTACTGAAATGCCCAATTGTGCATCTGCCTGGTTACTTTCAACCATGGTCGCCGCCGTAGTATTGATACCGGTTGCCGAACCATGATATATAAAGGCGGCGCCTTCATTGGTTAGGCCATTATCATATAGATAAGCGCCTACGATCACATCGCTGTAGCCATCGCCGTTTACATCACCTGCGCCTGCTACCGAAACGCCAAATTTTGCGTTGGCCTGGTTGCATTCCATCAGTGCTGCCGGCGTGGTATTGATACCGGAAGAAGAACCATGATATACAAAAGTTACACCTTCACCGGATTCCCCATTGTTGTAATTCCAGGCCCCTACGATCACATCACTATAACCATCGCCATTAACATCACCCGCGCCGGCTACTAAAGAACCAAATTCTGCGCTGGCCTGGTTGCATTCCAACAGTGCTGCCGGCGTGGTATTGATACCGGTTGCCGAACCGTGATACACAAAAGCTACGCCTTCATCGGTTTCGCCATGATCGTAAGAATAGGCAGCTACAATCACATCACTATAACCATCACCGTTCACATCGCCGGCGCCGGCTACCGAGCTGCCCATCCAGGCGCCGGCCTGGTTACCTTCTACTGAGGCCGCAGGCGTGGTACTGATACCAGTAGCCGAACCGTGATAAATATAAAAAATGCCTTCATCGTTCTCGCCATTGTCGTATAGCCAGGCGCCCACGATCACATCACCGTACCCATCACCATTTACATCGCCGGCCCCCGCTACCGAAGCCCCCAAAGCAGCCCCGGGCTGATTGTTTTCCAACTGGGTGGCAGCGACGATGTTGGAACCGGAAGGCGAACCAGTATACACAAAGGCGACGCCTTCATCGGTTTCGCCGTTGTCATAAGAATAAGCGCCCACTATTACATCACTATACCCATCGCCATTCACATCTCCGGCACTGGCTACTGAACGGCCCATTTGCGCACCTCCCTGATTGCATAGTAAAATGGCGGCGGGGGCGGCATTGATACCTGTAGCGGAACCATAATGGATATAGGCGGCGCCTTGCACGATTGTACCAAAGTTAGTATTGAAACGAGGAGCTCCCACGATTACATCACTGTATCCATCGCCGTTGATATCGCCGGCACTGGCTACGGAAATGCCCAATTGCTGACCTGCCTGGTTGTTCTGCAATATAACGGCTGCCGTAGTACTGATGCCGGTAGCTGAGCCATGATATACGAAGGCATTCTGGCCGTTGGAATTAAGAGGAGCCCCCACTATTACATCGCTGTATCCATCGCCATTTACATCGCCGGCACTGGCTACAGAATGGCCCATCAATGCAACGGCATGGTTACTTTCCACCATGGCGGCGGCGGTAGTTTTGATACCCGCTGCTGAGCCATGATATACAAAAGCAGCCCCTTCGCTGGCTTCGGGGTTGTCATATCCTTCAGCCCCTACAATTACATCGCTGTACCCGTCGCCGTTTACATCGCCGGCGCCTGCTACTGATATTCCCATAAAGGCCCCTGCCTGGTTACTTTCCAACAAGGCAGCGGGGGTGGTAACAATGCCTGTGGCAGAACCGTGATAAATAAAAGCCGCACCTTCGTCGGTTTGAACATTGTCGTATTGATAAGCCCCGACTATTATATCGCTGTATCCGTCGCCATTTACATCACCAGCACCGGCTGCTGAATAGCCCATACAGGCATATGCCTGGTTACTTTCCACTATGGCGGCGACGGTAGTATTGATACCCGTTGCGGAGCCATGATATACAAAGACAGCGCCTTCATCGGTTTGAGAATTGTCGTACCCATAAGCCCCGACTATTACATCGCTGTACCCATCGCCATTTACATCTCCGGCACCGGCAACAACCCAGGCAAAAACAGCATCACTTTTAGTACTTAGCAGTATAGCTGCAGGAGTGGCGCTAATGCCGGAGGCTGAACCATGATAGACATAAGCCCTCCCCCTATTGCCTGCACCATTGTCGTAATAATGTGCACCCACAATAACATCACTGTAACCATCGCCATTCACATCTCCGGCACTGGCTACAGAATAGCCGAACCAGGAACCTGACTGGTTGCATTCTAACATGGAGGCGGGAGTAATGCTCAGGGGGTCAATGGTAATTGGATAGGCCGCTTTAGTCGTATTTACATGAATACAATAATCGGTATTGCTTTTTTCAAATGTGGCTTCCAGCGGTTTGCCATTGGCATCCCATACTTTTAGTTGTTCGTAACTTAGTACAATACCACTTTTTTTATCGGCAAACTGCAGCCTGTTCTTGCTGAATTGCTGTGCCAGTTTTGTTTTTACGCTAAAGTGCAGTTGTAAATTGTCATCGTTTGATAAAGGCTCCTGCACAATAAAATTCTGCCGCATGCCTTCTTCATCGTTTATATATTGTACAGTGATGTTGCCAGTAATATACTCGGCCTGGTTGCCCTTCACCTGCCAGGTTCCCTCTCCTATTTGTTTTTTGTCGAGGTTGAAAGCCACCTTCCAGTTCGGAAGCGTTTTATATTTTATGTCACCAGGTTTTGTGGTTTCATCCACTTTACCAATTGGTATTTTCGTTGTTCGTGGTTGCACCGTGAACCCGTTTTCGTCATAATTAAAACGCAGGTTGTTTTTTCGGTTGGGACTGCTGAACGTATTAGTATTTTTTCTCTGTTGAATATTGTATTCGGCCTTTGCCATGCTTTTCATAACGCCTGCATACCAGTCGCTTTGTTTCAATTGGCTGGTATCGGTTTCCCCGATCCCCTTAGGCAGATCAAGTTGCGGAGTTACTTTAAATGGAACAGATGCGGACAATTCCGCATGGTCGTTTTTATTAATGTATGCTTTTCGGGTTAAGGACAGAATGGCTATACACAAGAGCAGGAATATGGGCTTCATTTGATTGGGGGTTAGGTATTTATTTCAGGCTGCAAAACAACCGGCAAGCCCCCTCAAATCCAAAAAATTAACATGGATAAAGTATGGACACGACTTTCAACACATTGGTTTTCAATGATATTATTTAAGCATTTTCTTCCTCTCCGGCTTTGTCACTAGTATTGATACCCATTTTTTTATACAGCCTGGATTTAGCCCGGCGTACACTGGCGGGGTCAATGTGAAGCATGGCGCCAATTTCCTTTGTTGACAAATTGAGGTGTAAATAAGCGTACAACCGCACTTCATTTTTGGTGAGGGTTGGATGTTTGGCTTTCAGGTTTTCGAAAAAATGCGGATGAACCTGTTCAAAATGTAAGGTGAACTTATCCCAGCCTGCATCCAGGAACTGGTTGGTCTGTAACAGGGATTCAATACCCTGCAGCTCCTGTTTGCTCTTGCCGGGGTATATTTTTTTCAATTCTTTTATCTGTGTTTGCAATTTGATCAGCAAATCGTTCTTTTGAACGAGGTTCAAACTGGAAGCTGTCAACTCCCGTTGGTTGGCTTCCATTTTTTCCTGTAACTGTACATTCCTGGTTTTCTCCAACTGTATTTCCGTTATGATCTTTTGCTTATCCTGTTCAATCAGTTGATGCCGGAATGTAATTTCCCGCAGATCTGATTCCAGCCGGCTGGCTTCTCTTTCCTTTGCTATCAGCTCTTGTTCAACAGACCTCATACGAGCCACCAACGCTACCGAAAAACCAAATGTTTGGGTAATAGATACCAGATCTGGTAATAAGGACCTTATAAATGGATTGCCCATACCAGTTACATCCATTATCAGGTGGTATAAAGGGATTGCCAACATACACCCAACTGACACCACATTGGCCACCAAAAAAGGCCGGGCCGCAGGTAACTGGCGCCGGTAGCCTGCCACGCCTGCATATAAAATGGCGACAAACAAAAAAACAGGTAGTGCATTGTCCATCATCCAGGCGTATGGTTCTATATAATAAAAACCCGTATTGATGAACACGAAAATAAAACTCAACAGCAGATAAGCCCGCATTCCCCATCGAAGCATAACATCTAACCGGGGAAGCGATTGCCGGGTATTGAGGTACGAACGGCTAAATTGTACGATGCTGTAAATGACCACCAGTATGCCTGTATGCAGCAAAAGATCGTTCAACCCAAACCAGGCAGCCTTGCCATTCGGTTGCAAACCGGTTGTAAACACCAGATCGGGGAAAAAAGCCGGGAATAGTTGTTTATGGGCAGTCATATAGATCAGGCCACCCAATTGCCCGATAAGATAATAAAGAACGGCTTTGTCTTTAAAACTGAAATAGATATATACATTGTTCAGCAAAAAGAGTAATACAATTGCAAGCGAGGTGATCCAGGTGATCCATACCAATTGATCCTGCTTACTGGCAAAGGCCGCTGTTTCGAGCCGGATGTCAGGTTTAAATGCCTCAGCGAATGCCCCCAGGTGTTTCAGATCGATATGAACATATACGGTATTGATAGTGTCAGCACGCAATATGCAAGCCATTCCCCGCCGGTTGATACGGCCATTGTCGCGCCCAGGCATCATACCGGCCTCTTCCATCAACCATTCCCGTGCATTGGCGTCGAAATAATACAAGCGGTTGGCCATGCCAGGAAAGATCCTTAGCTGGCAGGACCTCATTGAGGAAAAATTATCTATAACTAATTTAAGCCAGTAGCTGGTAGCCTGCCGGCATCGTATTGAATCATTTATCGCAAACCGCAGGGTTGAATCGGCCAGTATTGTATTAAAAGAGAAACCATGGTCAGGTAGAATGGAATAGGACTTTATTAGTGTAACTGGGCTGTTGTTGCCGTTATGTGCAGGCTGGGCGTAAACTGCAACCTGGACTAATAAAGCAATACAAAAAACGGGGATCTTGTTCAATCGGGTTGCTTGTTATGGGAAATTCGAAAATAGTTTGCTGGCTGTTTGTGCTGTATGGCAAAATACTGGTAGAAAGCAAAATAAAAAAGTATTATTTGTTGAAAGCAATACAATAAGCCGGTTTAACAAAGGAATTTATTGGTTAAATGTGATAGATACAGTAGTTTGCTCCGATGCATATTTCTGATTGGATCGTGCTGGTTTTTATTGTTGCAAGCGTAGCCGCCACCATCGTTTTTCGCAAACTAACCATCGCTGGTGCGTTTACCGGTGGCTTACTGGCAGCGCAGCTGTATAAAGGCCTCGGCGTTACCGGTATTGTTTTACTGGGCGCTTTTTTTATAGCAGGCACGTTGGCTACTTCGCTTGGCCGCCGTAAAAAAGAACAATTAGGCATAGCTGAAAAAAATAAAGGACAACGAACCGCCTCGCAGGTACTGGCCAATGGCGGCGTAGCCGCATTAGCGGGCTTTCTGGCCTGGCTATATCCGCAACACCTTGTTGCATGGCAACTCGCCGTTGCCGCCTCCCTGGCCTCGGCCAGCGCCGACACGCTCTCCTCCGAATTAGGCAGTATATATGGCAAGAATTTTTACAACATTCTCACCTTTAAAAAAGACACCTGCGGGCTGGACGGCGTAATAAGCCTGGAAGGCACGCTATGGGGTATTGCGGGCAGCATCCTGATCGCTTTAATTTATTTCGCCGCTTATGGTCACCCTTCATTAACCTGGTGGATCATACTGGCTGGTTTTATTGGCAATATAACCGACTCCATTCTCGGCGCCACCCTTGAAAGAAAAGGATGGATCAAGAATGATCAGGTTAATTTTCTGAATACGCTTATAGCAGCTTTAGTTGGATTGTTGGGCTATTTTGTCTGAACTGGGATGTTTGGGGTGGCTGGGACCTGAGTCATAATTTTCTTCAACAACGAGATCTGCCCCAAGTGATAATTATTATGCTCAACAATCCCCTGCAAATTGCGGTAATAGTTGCCATATCTTTCATCGTGAAATATTTCATCCAGTTTTTCGGGCGGCAACTGTTCAATGATCCGGGCAATGTTTTCTGCTTCGGTAAAAACACTGTTCTTTAACTGTTCCCAATCTTCGGCCGACTGAACCGGCGGCGCATCAAAAGCATATTTATCACTCCCCTCGAGCGGATGTCCCTGCAATACTTTCGTCACCAGCCGTACATAATAATTCATGTGATAGATCAGGACCGCAATGGTATTACAATTAAAAATGGAAGTGGTGGCCTGTTGCCAGGTAACCCCTTCCAGACTGTCTTTTAAATTCACCCCGGTGTAATTACCACCGGTATAAAATGTTCTGAAGTGTGCGGATAGTTGTTTTGGCAGGTTCATTTTAGCAGGTTTACTATCTACTAAAATAAGCATTTTTTCCCTCTGGCTTCACGGAGGAGAAAAGCAATAAGAAGAGTTGGTTATAGCTGATTTAACCCATCATGCCTTTCAGCTTATCGATCACCGAACCGCCGCCTGAGAACATAGCTTTCAGGTCCTGCAGATCAACATCGCCATCTTTATCGCTGTCGAGGCCGCCTTTCAGCCTGTTCATCATGCCCTGGAGGTTCATGCCAGCGGTTTTACCTCCAGTGAGCTGGTTGAAGATCTGTTGTACATCAAAACTGTTATCGTTGGGATTGGCGGTCTTTTGCGCCAGTTGGTTCATTACCTGGGGGATCACGCTTTGGGCAATACCGGATGCCTGGCTGCTGTTCAAACCAAATTTACTTTGCAGTCGTTCCATAAAATTCCCGGTAGCCTGTTGCACAACCGGCGCACTGGCATTGGCCTGGCCGTTTGCAAACATGCCTAATACATCATTGAGCTGTCCACCCGATAAGGCGTTTTTAAGGGTATCTACAATTGAATGACCCGCCTCCTGTACAGCTTCTTCATTGTGCTGATCGGGAATAGCAGGATTGTTAATAATAGCATCCCCGGCCTGTTGCTTTACGAGGTTGAAAAGATTTTCCAGCATATACACTTATTTATTGGTGAATAGTGCGTGCGGGCCGGAATGAATAGAGAGAGTTCTAAAGGGGTTGGAATAAGTATAACCGAAAATCAAATAAGCAATTCGTGTCAACAATTCATATTGCTAACGAAGTGTTAGTCTAAAGGTATGTTATTTATTTTATTTATAAATTAAATTTACTATGCATTGGTTTTTTTGTGCAGGTGGTTATTCTTCGTTCCAGACATCAATTTGAAGATGATAACCTACATCGAAATACCTGACAATTTTCCTGGTGAACAGATCAAGCAAAGTGTCTGCTTCCTGGGTAATGGGGCAAACTTCAAAGTAATGTTCGTCGGTTCTTACAACCTGGAACAAGTTACCGGTGCTTAATTCGCGGGGAGCATTGTTGAATCTTATCCTATCGCCCTGATAAACGCGATTTGAGTTGGTTAGAGATTTCCACATGGGTACTGGATTTTTATTGATTAATACGGATTATTACTGACCAATTGATAATTAATACGAAATATAAATATTAGCTGTATAAAATGCAATGCCCGATCAATATATTTTTTAACCACATAGGTCACAAGCTGGTTCCCTAACAGGAAAAATTTGTGCCTATGTGGTATTACACGAGGTAAACAGGCATACCTGGAAATAGTATTACTACCAGATCCGGATAGTCTTAATTAGTTAAAGTCCCGGGTTTTTACGAAATGATTATTGGGATCAACATAATAGTAGCCCAATTTAACGGCAGAATCAATCTTGTAAGGTTTTTCTTCAATAAGCGATAATTCGCTTTTCTTGATGCTAAGAAATACCCATTTGTCGGTAAACTGACTTAAGAAATAATGAGAAAGACTGTCGGTGCCGCGGTAAAGGATACAATTGGTGTTGTACTTTTTAGCTGAATCTTTATTAAATGACTCTTGCACTTCCTTTACAGTCCAGACTGACTTTTGGGCCTGGTAGGGTGCACTACATGCTACCAAAACAGCCATTGCGCAAATGGCGTAAAGAATGTTCATTTTCATTGGTAATGGATTAGATATTAGGTATACTTCTGCAAAGTATTGCATTCTTTACACAAATCCAATGCCAGACATTTAAAATAATACAATGTAATACAATCTGTTACAACGAATAGTAACCCTACTTCGAAAAATCACGGTAACATGCATGAATAATTGCGGTAATGCGTAGGCTAAAAACCGGATAGTACTAAAAAAAGCCCTCCCGATTTAATCGGGAAGGCTTGAAGAATCCACAACTGTTATTGAAAGGAATATTACCAACCAGGGTTTTGATAGACGGCTTTCTCATCTGATGTCAATGGCTGTCCATCCGTTTTTATTACATCGAGAAAATTTTGCGGTATCGGCCGCAGATAATCTTTAGTAGGCACCGGCCTTGCTACAGGGTTAAAGGCAGCACAACGGGCTACCAGCGTTCTGGTACGGGCCAGGTCTTCCCAGCGCAAAAACTCACCCATCAATTCGCGTGAACGTTCATTCAAAATAAAGTTCAGGAATCTGTCTGCGTCGTTGCCAACATTCAACTTGTCGTAAAATTCGCTGGTTGAACCCAGGATATCGTTCACACTGTTTATATGCAGGGCGCCAAGCGTACTGGGGTTGGTGCCGGGGTCTGCAGGCGGCGTCAGGTTGTTCGATTCATAATAGGTGTTCTTGTCGCTATAAGAAACCCAGGTAGCGGTATTGGCTGCCACATTGGTTTTGTAGGCTATACCACCATCAACATAGGCAGCACGGTCTTCCTTAGCCTTATAAGCAGCACGATCACGTACGGCATTGATAAAGGGCAACGCATCAGTGTATTGTCCCTTACGGCCATAGGCTTCGGCAACCATCAGATAGGTATCGGCCAGGCGCGCCAGTATACCATCGCGACGGCCAAATGTGTTAGTAACATCAGCCCGGGAGCCATCGGCAAATTTTGACAACCCTACATAGCGGGATGCGGAATAATTTCCATGGGCGCCCGAAAAATCCTGGGCCTGGCCACTGAAATAGCGAACAAACATCCAGGGTGCGCGAAAGTTGATATTGTCTGAAGTATACCGGGTATCACCGGCATTGTTCACGATATAAAGAATAGACTCTTCACCACCTTTAAACCTAACCTTTCCTGAATCTACACCTTTCGTGAATTTTGGCGCACCAGATGGATTATTGCAGAGATACCGGGTTTTAAAGCTTTTCCAGAAGCGGGAGTCATTCACGCGGTCATATACATCTACGGCATAATCGGTTGAACGCAGGCGTTGAAACTCCCTTCCACCCGGAATATCGCGTACCATACCCGGAATGTTCTGGTAAACCGAAGGATAATATAAATGCGTTTGATTACCGTAACGGCCTTGGGTTGCCACGTTGTCGGAGAACTGGGCTGAAAGAATGATCTCGGCATTTGCTTCGTTGGTGCTATTGGGCCCGGTATAATTCCACAGATCACTGAAGTTGGCAGTCAGTTTATGACCGCTGTTATTGATCACATCTGTACCATATTTGATCGCATTATCCAGGTCGGCCGTTTTCGTTGAACTGTTCCAGCTGTTGTTCACCTCACTGGCGCGGAAAAGGTACATCTTGGCCAGGAAATGCGCAGCCGCCCATTTGGTAATGCGGCCTCTTTGTGCGGGCGTCGCAGGCAACAGGTTGTATGCCTGGGTCATATCACTTATTATCTGGTCATAAACTTCCTGCACCGTGTTACGTGGGAATTCAAATTCGAGCTTGCCTTCGGCAGGGGTTAATTTCAAAGGCACCCCACCGTACTGGTTCACCAGCTTGAAGTAATTGAAAGCGCGCACAAAATATCCTTCGCCCAGGCGGGTATTTTTGTTTGCGCCATCGCCATAATACAAAGGCACATTCTGAATAAGAATATTGGCTGAGTTAATGCCCCCATACATATTATCCCACACGTCTCTTGTATTTTGTGTGGTAGAATTCAAAGTATTACTGTATGAATTCCACATTTCCATGGTAGCGTCACCCCCCACGGTAAATTCGTCAACTCCATAATTGGTGGTGGTATACGCCCATTCGTAGTTAAAATGAAAGCGAAGGTTTTGATACATGCCAGTAGCCAGACCATCCAAACCCAGCGGTGTAATATAATCCGCTGAGGTCTTTGCAGTGATCATGTTTTCATCAAGGAATGATTTTTTACAGGCGCCTCCTATTGCAAGCATTACCGCCAAAGCGCTTGCAGATATCAATATTTTTGAACTTTTCAGCTTCATATGTAAGTATTAGAACGTTATAATTTAAAAACCGGCATTCAGACCAATCACAAAACCTCTGTTGTAAGTCGATACACCAGGATCTGTATCTGACGTTTTAATTTTTGCATTCAGGTCTGGATCCAGGTATTTGATCTTCGAATAGATCAAACCGGGGTTCAACACCTGTCCGTAAATGCGGCAGTTTTTCATGTTCAGTTTATGCAGGATGTTTCCTGGCATCATGTACGATAACGATACATTCCTGATCTTGATAAAGGAACCATCCTGGTAGTTCATAGAAGAACGGTAACTGTCACCGGCCGCATTATTATAGTTAGGCGCCGGATAATCGTTTGTAGGATTACCGGGTGTCCAGTAATTCAGCACACGTTGCGCATAACGGCCCTGTAATGATTCCGCTCCGGTTTGGATGGAATAGCCCCAGCGTGCGAAAATGAAGATATTCAGACCCCAGTTCCTGTATTGAAATTCATTCATCAACCCACCATTCCATTTGGGTTGTAAATGACCAACTACCTTTCTGTCATAGTTAGCATCAATTTTATAATCGCCATCCTGGTCTTTCACTTTGATCATGCCGGGTTGAAACCAGTTGGCCTGATTGGGAATATTCGCATTGAATTTTGCCAGCTCACCCTTATCGCCTTCCTGCCAGATGCCTTCTCTCTGGTAATCATAAATGGAGTTCAGGTGTTGGCCAATGAACCATACGTTGCCAATATCATCCATTTTCCCATTGGCTGTTTCTACGATTCTGTCGCGGTTGGCCGACCAGTTCACCGTAGATGACCAGGTAAAATCTCCCTGCTGCATATTCACTGTATGCAGGGTGACCTCTATACCTCTGTTGGCAGTCTTACCTATATTATCATAACTTTGGGTATAGCCGAGCGTAGAAGGAATAGTACGCAGCATCAACAGATCTTTTGTTCTGGAAGCATACAGGTCTATAGCACCGTCAACTCTTCCATGAAACATCCGGAACTCCAAACCCAGATCCGCCTGAGTGGTACGTTCCCACTTCAGATTAGGGTTGGGCATTGTAGTGGGGTCTTTGGAAGAGGGGTCAGAGGATACGTAACCGGCGTCAACAGCACTTCCCCAGGTATAATATTCCGTTTGCGAAGGTCCAAGCGTTTGATAGGGGCTTATGGCCGCATTTCCCACTGTTCCAAAGCCTGCTCTTATTTTCAAATTGTCTATCCAGGGAATTTCCTTTATAAAATCCTCCTGGCTTACCCGCCAGGCAACGGATGCTGCCGGAAATACATCCCATTTGTGGCCTTTGGCTAACTGAGAAGCGCCGTCCCAACGGGTATAGGCATCAAAATAATATTTTCCTCTATAGCCATACGTGATACGGCCCATATAGGAAAGCAGCTGTCTTTCCGTTAACCCGGTATTAAAGGCATCCAGTGCAGACACTGAATTCAATTGATACCATTTTTGACTGCTCCAGGGCAATTTGGTAGCGGTCATAGAAGACGTTTCGTCACGCACACTGGTAGAACTGTACAGGAAAGTGGCGCCTATGTTATGTTCGCCGCCAATGGTCTTGTTATAGGTTAGCAAATGGTCCAGCGTCCAGGCAAAGTTGTTAGCCTGGTTTAACTGGCCATAATTGCTTGAACCGGCCTGGCCGCTGCCGCGGTTGATTGACATGGAATCCATGTAACGGCCATTATACAGATTATTATAATCAGGTCCGAAAGTCACCCGGTAGCGTAACCCGTTTATCGGCATAACTTCTGCATAAAAAGCGCCTAACGTACGCAGGGTCTTACGCAGGTTGATATTGTATTTGTCTTCACCAACGGGGTTATTGATGTTCACATCACCACCAGGCAAATTGATCCGTTTCCCGTTGTCATCGAACGGAATGGCATAAGGCAACATACCGTTGGCTTCTGAATACAGGGAACTGGGTCCGGTGGCACTGGCAGTTGAATAACCATAATTCTGCAAACCATAGGTTGCAGTAATGCTGGTTCCCATATTGAACCATTTAACCGGGTTGATCTCTATATTGAATTTGGTAGAATAACGGGTATAGTCCTGGCCCAGTTGGGTACCTTTTTGCTTCAGATAACCAAAAGAGGCATAGGCCTTCACTTTTGGTGAGCCGCCGCTAACACTGATGATGTGATCCTGGGTTATACCGGTTTGTTTTACCAGGCTTGTCCAATCGGTGGTAGGTACCAGGCTGCCATCCCAGCTGCCATTGGCCCAACCTTTTTGCACGTTAGCCAGCGCATAATTATCACCGGAAAATATTTTCTGGTCATCTGCCCATGTAGGCTGATCTGGATAGCTGTAAGCAGGGCCGGTTGGGTTCAGATACTTATATCTTCTATAAGCATCGCGGCGGAAATCGATGTATTGGGCAGAATTCATCATCTTCATCCGGTTCTGAATGTCCTCTACCGTTAAATTACCTACATAATTTAAATTAATGGCGCCATTCTTACCTTTCTTTGTGGTGATGAGCACTACCCCATTAGCTCCTCTTGAACCGTAAATAGCGGTGGCAGAAGCGTCTTTCAGCACATCGATATTCTCGATGTCATTTGGATTTACCGCACTGATACTACCTACGTTCAACGGAACGCCATCTAATACATATAAAGGGTCGCTGGAGGCCTGCAGCGAGCGAACACCTCTGATGAGCACCTTGCCTACTTCACCAGGCCGCTCATTAGAAGTGATGTCTATCCCTGCGGCCTTACCCTGCAAAGCCTGTAAGGCATTCTGTGTCGGTCTTTCTTTTATATTCTGTGAATTGATACTTACAATCGAGCTGGTCACTTCACCCCGTTTACGGGTGCCGTAACCTACTACCACAACATCGTCAAGGATAGATTCTGATGTTTGCATAGTGACTACCAGCGATAAGGAAGCCCCTTCCTTAAGCGTGTAGCCATTTAAATTCGATGCATCTAATCCTACTCCTGAAAATGAAAAATTGTAAGGGCCGCCTGGAGGTAAATTGCGAAACATAAAAACACCGGCCGTATCAGTATTGGCGCCGGCGGCGAAATTTGTTCTTGTGTTTCGGGCCACCACAGTAATGTTTCCGAGTGGCTGGTGCTTTTCATTGGATACAACACCAGTTACCGTGCTGTTTTGTTGCGCATGGGCTGGTGATAGGCATAATAATTGACTAAGCAATAGCAAAGGCAATACCATTGCCCTGGAGTTTTTAAGCGTTCGTCTCATTAGCTGGTTGATTTAAATAAAACGGTCTTTTTGCCCAGGCCGAAAGCAGCTCCTGCCCGGGACACCGTTTAAAAATTTATGGTTTACCTGATTACCTGAATTACCTGATTATCTGAATTACCTGATTATCTGATTACCTGATTATTAACGAATGGTCTTATTGATGGATGATAAAGGTGTTATCCTCCCGTGTATATTTTAGTTTAGTTGCTTTAGTTACCAGTGTTAAGATCATTTCTATTGAGTCAGTTGTTTTGAACTGCCCTACAAAATATTTCTGTTGTACATCTTTTGCATTGTACACGATCGATACACCATACGACACCGCCAAATGATCCAGCACCTGCGACAACGCCTGGTTGTTGTACATATGCCATAAGCCCTTTGTATTCGCCGGTAACGTTGGATTATCAACTACCGGTGTTTCTTCTTCTGCCTTTTTTACATCCGGGCTTTTACTTCCGGTTTCCAATGACCGGACTGAAGTGGTATTCGAATCACAAACAAGTTCCTGCCCTGGCAACAGATACACTTCATTTTTCATGAGGCTGTTCCCTGCAACGGGTTTTACAACCACTTTCCCCTCGTATAACTTTACTATCACTTGCTTTTGTTTTGCAAAAGCATTAGCATTCACCGTAAAAGCAGTACCCAGCGCCGTTGTAACAATACCCTCACTCTCAACAGTGAACGGCCTGCTCACATCATGTGCTACTTTAAAGAACGCTTTTCCTGTGAGTTTAATATGTCGCCTGATAAAATGTTTTTCATACATTAATTCACTGTTATTAAATAATACGACCATTGAACCATCGGCCAGGGTTATACTCCTTTCTTTCCCCGTCGTATTAATTTCATATTGAATAACAGGAATTACCCCATCAGCTTTTTGTAGCGGCTTCGTTGCAACGGCCGGCTGCTGATCTCCGTTTAAAAAGTACCTCCAACCCAAACCCACCAATATTATTACAGCAGCGGCAACCGCTACACGCAACAACCGGCGGTATATAATCGCTTTATTTGCGCTGCCCTCCTCTTCTATCAACGCACTGCTCCGCTCTTCTTCTTCCCTGATGGAAACAACATTTGTGTCTCTTGCAGCAATGGTGTCCCGGAAAAGGCGCCATTCTTCTTCTTCATTCACCTGCCCGGTGAGCTTTACGGCAGTCAATTGCCAGGTGTCCCTTATCTGTATAAAGTAGCGCCGGTTCTCCTCACTGGCATTGATCCAGGCAACAACGAGCGCATGCTCTTCATCATTCAGGTCATTGATCAGAGATCTGACTATCAGCTCATTTATTTGACTGTTACTTTCCATGCACAACCAATTAATACGATTGAGAAAAGCGATACCCTTACAAGGGGGGTTAAAAAAAATATTTTTCAACCAGGTCACTGAGAATCAATACAATAATTAAATAAGAACCATAGGCTGATAATTTCTCACGCAACTTTGCCAGCGCCCTGCCCATCTGGGTTTCCACTGTTTTTACCGAAATGTTCAACTGTTCTGCGATCTCACTATACTTCAGGCCTTCGAAACGGCTCATTTCAAAAACCCGGCGCATTTGCCCGGGCAGTTCGGCAATTGCCGCATTTATTTCAGCCTGTAATTGTTTTACGCTTAGATCATTAAAACTATCGGTGGGCATATTTTCGGGCATCGACTGCAATACAAACTGCACATACTGTTGCCTGATCTTCCCGTGCTTCAGGCTATCTAATACATTGTTGATGATGATCTTGTAGAGATATGATTTGGGAGAAAGGCCGGGAGCCAGGTTTTTACGGGCATCCCACAATTTAATGAAACCCATATGCACTACTTCCTTGGCCATGTCAAGGTCGAGCCCAAACTTAAACTGGCAGAAAGCGCACAACGACAAAAAGTGCTTTTTAAAGAAGTCCTCAAAGGAAGCATCATCAAATCGCAACTCATCAAAAGAGGCTCCCTCAGAATTATTCTCCGGCAGGTTTTCGTTCATTAGCAGGCAGTTTCGTGCAGGTTACGGCAACAAAATAAGTACAAAAGGAGGGTTTCGACAAAAAACTGTCATTTTAACGCGAAAAAGCCTCCCGATTAAGATCGGGAGGCAATAATGGATTTGATTTCCAATGCCTGATGATATCGATCAGTCATCTCGTCAGGATGATTACTTCTTTGTTATGGGATTGAACCTGCATGCATTCACAGGCGGGTTCACCTGCAGTCCGTTCGCTTCTCTAATCAGTTGAAAGATATGATCAGGTCGAACAACTATATAATCACTGCCAAGTGAATTGGCTACGTTCTTGAAATTGGTGGGTTTTATATCCGTCCAGGGTTGCGCCTGAATAATGATGAACCTCGGCGAGGTGCCATCCCAGCCGGCAGCCGCATTGGCAATATGATCTTTCATCGCCTGTTCACTGGTGCAGTAGTTACAGGAAAGCGCCATCCCCGGCAAGCTGTTATTATAAATAGTTAAACCACCACCGGTGTTTTGTGCGGTAAGACCTAATATCGATGGGGCAATGTTGGCAAAGGTTTGTCCAACATTCTGGTTAATGCCGCCGGTGATGGTATTCCAGATGGTGATCACCCTGAAACCAGCGCGGCGATTATAATCCTCCGTTTTGGCCACAAACAGGTTCAGTAAATTTTGATTGGGCCAACTGTTGGGATAAGTATAGCCATAGCCTGAAGGACCTGAAATAAGGTTATCGTTATCAGTAGCCGTTTGCCAAAAATAATTGAGTGCGCCAGGCATGGCATCTAACATCGCAGGCGACAATGTCCAGCCCATGGGCACAGCACCCCGGTCAGCATTGTTCCACAGCTTGCGCATCAAATGCTCGATGTATTGCAGGTTATCGCCATCACTCAAAATAAAAGCTACGTACAATTTGTTTTGAAGCGCAGGTTTGGGTGGAGCGGGTTTAAGCGTAACAGTACGTGGTGTGCCGCTGTGCATGGTTAAGTTACTGCACCAGTCGCTGGCAATGGTGGTAATACCATATTGCGAGGTGCGTTGCACCCCAGGTTGTTCATCGGGCCACCAGCCCATGAAGTTGGAACCGGCCGGCATAGAGGAAAGAAAGCTGTTCAACAAAGTGCTTTCCGCTGCTATAGAAGGATTGAGCCATACAACAGCGGCGCCCAGTGCGGTGGCATATTCCCGTAAGGCGGCCTTATGCACATCCGGGTTCAACCCAATTAATAACCGGTGATCGATAGTTGGCCAATACGTATTGAACAAAGTTTGATACACCTGCAGTTTGCTGGTATACTGTCCACGCAGATCAACCAATACAGGTAAATTATAGGGCGCTGCTGTTAAGCGGGATAATAATAAAGGCGAAGCGATCAACGCGTTCCTGCTTTTTGCCATCACCGTCGCCAGGTTTACCGTGTGAATTTGGGCAGGGTCATAAACGATCAGTCCTGACAGTTCATTGCGGTACTTGGTAATAAGACTCCATTTATCAGCCGGTTCAGTCCAACTCAATCCTAATGACTGTAACCAGGTGTAAGGCCCTTCTGCAAAAGCATCGCCTTCATAGGAGAAAATGCGCGGCTTTGTTTTGTTAACGATGCCTTTCAGGGAAGCAAACAAATACATTTCTGCCGAGGAAGCATTTTGTTGAACGGCCACATAGTCAACCTTTGTATAGGAAGTACCGCGCCAGTATACCCGCAGTTCAATAGATTGATTATCGGCCGGCATGGTAAAGGGCAACGTGAAACTCACATAATCGGATGCAATGGGAAATTGCAGCCGCGTGATGGTTTGTGAAGCCAGTATTTGTCCG
This sequence comes from Niastella sp., assembly GCF_045805085.1. NCBI lineage: Bacteria > Pseudomonadati > Bacteroidota > Chitinophagia > Chitinophagales > Chitinophagaceae > Niastella > Niastella sp. The sequence goes on along the minus strand of NZ_JBJMLX010000433.1, from coordinate 2,539 downwards.
GTGGTGGCATCTCTTACATCGATGTCAACAACCGGATCGTTATTGGTGGTATTGTTGTCAACCTTCATACGGAACTCTGCTATATTAGGTCCGGCCGGGATGGTGGCATCATAAGGACCATAGATCATATGATCATTAGGCGCATCGATACCGGTTTGACAGAGCCAGCCATCGGTTTCAGGGCGGCCGGTTTTATGACTTAACTGCGGCCCCTCGCCTTCCCAACGGGTACTTGTTTCGCGAAGCGTGATCAGGTCCTGCGTTTGTGCAGGCGCCGGAAAGGATGGAAGCAATTGTGAAGAAGGCCAGTTGATCTGGGCCATAGCAGGTAGAATGATCAGCTGCAATAGGGGCAATAGCCAGCCTGTTCGCTTACAGAGCGAGGTGAGTAATTTCATAGAAAGCAAGTTTAATTAGTTAATGGACTTCGAATTTCGGCATTTAGCAAATACCAAATAAAACGGAGGCAACCAGCTAATTGATAATGTTTTGGAGTGCTGAAAATAAAAATTTCACATTTATCATGTAGATTGCGGGCATGAGATATGTTCTGAGGGACGAAAAAACAGGTGGCGATTTATTGCTATTCAGGAATGAACCAAATTTCGATCGTCTATATTTCAGTCGTGACCGTTTTAATAAATACTTTACCATAGCCTGGAATCCCGGTGAAAAGCAAACCGTAACTATCGATGGCGCCGGGCATGACTTCCCGCCCAATACCCTGCTGACGCTTCTGTTCAATCAGTCGTTCTCATTTGAAAGATCGGAGGAAATCATTGCCTGGCAGTTCAACCGGGAATTTTATTGTCTTATCGACCACGATAAAGAAGTGAGCTGCGTTGGATTCCTGTTTGGCAGCACCGATCATCTCCTGATCCCGCTTAAGGAAGAAGCGCAGGAAAAACTGAAGCTGTTAGCAGCCATTTTCATGGATGAGTTTAAAACAACCGATAACATCCAGAACGAAATGCTGCTGGCGCTTTTGAAACGCCTTATCAGCTATATAACCCGGTTAGCAAGGTCGGAGTATGTGCCGGAAAAAAAAGTGCAGGAAGAAAAATATCATTTGATAAGAAAGTTCAATCTGTTGGTAGAAACGCATTTCAGGGAAGAACATTCCGTCAGCTTTTATGCGCAGCAATTGTTTAAATCGCCCAAAACGCTGTCGAACCTGTTTGCTATCTACAACAATAAAACGCCCTCGCAGGTAATTCAGGAAAGAATACTCATTGAAGCCAAAAGATTGCTGACCTATACCAGCAAAACAGTGAAACAGATCACTTTTGAATTAGGCTTTGAAGACGTCTCCTACTTCTCGAACTTTTTTAAAAAACATACCTCCCTTTCCCCGGTTGAATTTCGAAATGCAAGCCCGGTTTCAAAAGAAGGGAAATAATTACAACCGATCGGGAAATCTGTTCAAAACCCGGTGCCCTTTTCCGTACCATCTTTGTATCGTTGAAGCAAGCAAAAAACACTCAACAATCAAATAACATGGAAAAGCAAACACCAACCATTAAAAATGTAGTATTAGTTCACGGCGCCTTCGCCGACGGTTCAGGATACAGAGCTCTTTTTGAAGAACTCACCCAAAAAGGGTATAACGTAACCGTTGTTCAAAACCCTTTATCATCCCTGGAAGCCGATGTGAAGGCCACCAATCTGGTCCTTGACAAACAAGACGGCCCTACCATTCTGGCTGGTCACTCCTGGGGCGGCGCGGTAATTACAGAAGCTGGTAATCACCCCAAAATAGCAGCCCTGGTGTATATCGCCGCCTTTCAGCCCGACAATGGCGAATCATCGCTGTACTGGGCCCAATCAGCGCCACCTGCCCCTGAGAATGGTATTACACCCGATGAAAATGGCATCCTGTATTTCGTTAAGGAAAAGTACCATGCCGGTTTTTGTGCCGACCTGAGCAAAGCTGAAGCTGATTTTATGTACGCTTCACAAGGCGCTTTTTACGGCAGTGCATTCGCCACCAACATCAGCAATGCCGCCTGGAGAAACAAACCCGCCTTTGGCATTGTAGCAACTGAGGACAAAGCGATCAATCCCGACATTCAACGGAACATGTATAAGCGTTCCAATACCAGGGTAACCGAAATAAAAGGCAGCCATGTGGTATTCATCTCACAACCAGCAAAAGTAGCCGCTGTGATCGTTGAAGCAGCGGAGAGCGTTGCTGCTGCGGAGCGTGTTGCTGCCAGTAATTAAAAAATGAAAAAGTTTATTAAACAAGAGGCCGTCTCAAAAGTAAGAGACGGTCTTTTTTCATTTTATGGCGATGTATAGAGTGTAATAGAATTGGAAGGAGACGGGCCTGATTGTGGAAGTGATTATTAGAAAAAATGAATCGGAGGGGCGTAATTCAGATAAATCAGAAGAGACTTTGCTCTGCCTTCTATGCTGCTTTCTTTCTTAAGTTGTGGGCGAGTGCCAATAATCCAGTTTCAACTGCTACTTTTTCTTTGCCTCGTAACATAAAGCGTTTGAAATTATGATTATGTTTAATATTTGCAAACACAGGCTC